>JBAZDD010000028.1:0-15180 GCA_041654635.1 Candidatus Muiribacteriota bacterium | reverse complement strand
TAAATCTGTTTACATGGTCTTTTGTTCTTTTTATGGCATAAGGAACCATTGTATCTGTTGTCATAATAAAAGCCCAGTCTGAGCTCTGAGCAAGATATAATTCTCTTGCCATCTGATTAAGTGCTCTTTCAACAAGACCTTCAGCATTTTCATATCTGTTAGCCATCTCTATCATTCTTTCCTGAGCTTTATGCAGATGTCTGTATTTCCAATCATTTGTTCCGTTAAGCCATACTTCTGAATATCCTTTGTCACCCCATGTTGACATTGATGGACTTACCACCTGATTAACTGAGTTTTTTTCAAGATATTCTTTAGGAGTGGTCAGTTCAAGAATGTTTGATTCTCTTGCAACTTTTCTTAACACATGTTTAAGAAATACAGGACCCTCATACCACCAGTGACCATATAATTCAGCATCATAAGGAGATACAATTATTGGTTTTCTTTCACCCATATAATTTGAAAGATGTTCTATCTGTTTTTCTCTGTTAAACATGAAGTTGCCAGCATGTTCTTCAGCTTTTCTAACTGCATCTTCTTCAGAATAAGGCTGTTTATTTTTTGTTTTTCCAGTAATTTTATAATATTTAATTCCAAGATTTGTTCTTAATCCACCGCCATGAAGATAAGGCTGAAGATAATCAAAATCAAGGTCAAAACCAATATCTCTGTAAAATTCACGATAGTTAAAATCGCCTGGATAACCTTCTTCAGATGACCATACTGATTTTGAAGATTCAATATCTCTTCCAAATGCAGCTACTTTGCTTTCACAGTAAACTGGAGCAAAAACTCCATATTTTGGTCGCGGATTTCCATAAAGAATACCATGAGCATCTGTAAAGAAAAATCTTATTCCATTTTTTGCAAGAAGATTATCATCACCTGGATAATATCCACATTCAGCATTCCATATTCCACTTGGATTCATTCCAACATGTTTTCTGTAACATCTTACAGCCTGTCTTAACTGAGCATTTTTTGCTTCATTATTAATCATTAATGGGAAAAATCCATGTGTGGCTGAACATGTTATCAATTCAAGATTTCCTGCAATGTGAAATCTTGCAAAAGCTGATACAAGATTTTTATTATATCTTAAGAAAATTTCTCTTGCTTTGTTGAATTTTTTTAAATACATTTTTGCTGTTGTATTATATTCAGGTTGAAGCTGTGTTCTTACAACTTCTTTTTCTGAAAGCTCTATAAGCATATCCAGATGTCTTAAATATCTGTTCTGTAATAATTCATCTGTCAGCATTTCCATAAGTGGAGGCGTACAGGACATTGTTAATTTAAAATTTGTACCTTCATCAGAAAGCTCTTCAAAAACTTCAATAAGTGGTATATATGTTTCTGTTATTGCTTCATATAACCAGTCTTCTTCCAAAAATCTATCGTATTCAGGATGTCTCACAAATGGAAGATGTGCATGCAGAACTAATGCTAAATATCCTTTTTTACTCATATATTTCTCCTAATATTCTCTTGAGGGTCATATCAAATTGACCCCAGTTTCATCCGCGTTTCATCCGTAATTCTTAAGTTTTTGATTTTTCGGATCACGGATTACTCATTACGGTTTACGGCTCTTTAAGGTTCATCCGCGTTTTTACTTAGTCCCCTTATTTACATCTATTACAGCCTGTCTTTTATGTTTTTTATTACTTGAAACTGCTTTAATATCAAAATTATGTCCACCGTCAGGAAGTTCAAATCTTAATGTAAAACTTCCATCTGGTCTCAATTTAATTATGTTTCCGTTTATTGTTACTTCAGCGTCTGGTACGGTTTCACCATAAACTATAAGTTCTGTTCCAACTTTAAACCAGAAAGAATCTTCTTCTTTATCTGTTTTTCTTGTAACAGAGGAAGAACTCGCAGAGGATAATGTTCCTGAAGAAAGATTCATATCAGAGAAAAGTCTTTTAGTAATTTCACCCATAATATCAGCAGAAGCTTTCCCAACACTGCCTGTACCTGACATTCTTAGGATTTCTGAATAATGTTCTTCAACCATCATCCATTTTTCATCAATTACATCGCTCACACCTGCCCTTGGAGTTTTTATTCTGTTTGATCTGGCTATGAGAATAAACTGTCCTGTTGGAGTAAGCATTCCCAGATCAACCACAAATTCTCTGTCTGGATTTCCAGTGTTGATATACCAGTTTACAGCGCTTTTATCAACTGTAATGTCAAAATAGCTTGCCGAATTTTCCCCGGTAAAATCAATTCCTGTTACATCATGAACTCTTAAAATAAAGTTTGCCTGATCATAAAAATCACCAAGCATGTTTTTCAAATCTTCTTTTTTCTTTCTGTTTACTTCCCAGTAAACATGAATCCACATAGGATCCCTTACAAGTGCTACTATTTTTGTATCGCCATATTCTTTAGGTAAATCAGCCTGATTATTGTTATTAGTCTGATTACCAGCATTACCCATGTTGCTTGAACCAATAAAATCTTTGTCCTTATCCATTTCTCCTCCAAACAAATGTTAGCATTTATTAATAATACAAAATTCATACCAATAAAAAAAAACCTACCATTTAAGGCAAAGTTTTATTTTTTATACAAAATACTGCTCATTTTTTAATCAATTTCTGTTTTTTTATATACAATTATATTTTTATTCTTTTAATTTCCCTTGAAACAATCTCCCCATTATTAATTTCTATCATTCCATAACTTGTATAAGGTGCATAAACTTCATCAAGAAGACTTCCAGGATTAAACATCAATACACCATTTTCATTTATTTTATTTAAAGCATGATGTGAGTGACCAAAAATAATTATGTCAGGATTATGTTTTTTCATAAGATTATAAGCATTAGAAGGCGCATCAACAGGAGCCCCGTAAGAATGAGTAACCGCAATAGTTATTTTTTCAAGTTCTACAACTTCTTCATTTTTTAAAATTCCTGATAATCCTTCATTATCCATATTTCCTGAAACTACAATAAGTCTATCTTTAAATATATCTTTTAACTCTGTAAGAAAATCAATACCATTAATATCACCAGCATGAACAATATAATCTATTTCTTTTTTGAGACTTTCAAAAAAAAGCCTTAATTCAGCAGACATTAATCGCTGATGTGTGTCAGATATTACTCCAATCTTCATATTCAAATCCTTCTTCCATTATTACACTTTTAATATATAAATTTTTCTCAAGTTTTAAGTTTAACTCTTTTTCATTATTATTTGCAATACTGATTTTTGGTTTTATCCACATTCCATTGTTTGTACCTGAAATAATTGCTCTCTGACCATTACTAAGCAATACATTTGTTCCGAGCGGAAAAAAACCCATATGTTTCAAAAATGCGTTCATACATTTTTTGTCAAATTTTTCCGGAGTATTTGATATAAGATAACTTAATGCTCTTGATGAAGAAAAAGCTTTTCTGTAAGGTCTGTTTGAAGTAAGAGCATCAAACACATCTGCTATTGCAACTATTTTGGAATATTCTGTAATATCATTATCATACTGACCCATATAACCTGAGCCATCAAGTCTCTCATGATGTTGTAAAGAAACAGTTGCAATAATATCTTTTAAATCATTACTTTTTTTAAGAAGCTCAAGACCGTCAAAAATATGATATTTTACTGAAGTTTTTTCACTGTCAGTAAGTTTTTTTCTATTATTCCATATTTTATTATCAACTTTCATCATTCCAACATCAGAAAGAAGAGCTGCTATTCCGAGCTCAACTACTTTATTAGAACCATAATCCATGAAAAGACCTGTAAGTATTGATAATACACATACATTTACTGCATGAGAATACAAATAAGTGTCACCTGTAAAAATATTTCTCAGACGTGAAACTAAATCTCTGTTGTAAAAAATTTCATCTACAAAAGTTGAAACCATACTTTTAATTTTAGGAATATCTGGATTTTTATTCCCTGTTATTTCTTCAAAAATATTTTCAACAATGCTGTTGGCTTTAACATAATTTTCTTTGAATTTTTCAGCAGCTTCCTTAATATCATTCACTTTTAAATCAGTTGGTGCATAATAAATTATTTCATCAGCTTTTGAAACCTTCGAAAAAACAGGCATTCTTATTTTACCTGATTTAGTTGGGGGTTTTGAAACTGTTGTTTTTGGTTTAATTTTTTTCAGTGATTCAGGTGCACCTTTATTATCTCTGTAATTCAGAATATTTCTCAAAACAGAAACACCTTTAAGTGTTTTTTTATCTTTAACATTGCTTTCGATTACATCAAGACTTTTTTCAATCAGATTTTTAGGCTGAGAAGTGAAAAATTTAATAATATTATTTATTATCTCTTTGTCTTTTGTCTGACCTAACAATCTGAGAATATATGGAAAACTTTCTGTTTTTTCTGGAATTTTTTCAATTATAAAAAGCGAAGACAGCACAAGCTGTTTTTCTGCGGAAAATAAAAAGTTATGAAGAATCTGATATATTTCTCTATCAGGTTTAAATTTTTTGAGTTGTATGAGAAGTTCATTATGTATAAGAGGATCTGCAAATTTTTTAAATCCAAGCTTAATTAAATCAAGAAATTCAGGATGATTATACTCTGAAAGCTGTCTTATTGTATATATAACTTCTTTTGTGTCAGAAATAATCTGAAAATTAAGAAATTTATTTTTCAGTTTGTTCTGCATATCAGAATTATCAACTGATTTCTGAACAATATTATCCTTTTGCTGAACAACTTCAGATTTAGCTGGAGTGGTATTTTCTTCAACTTTAATTTTTACACCTGGTATTTTACTTTCTTTAAGTCTCTGGATAATATTATCATCGATTACAGCATTTTTTGAAACAATAATTGCCCCATTGTATAGAACTGGAACAGCAACCACATCACCTTTCTTCAAGTTTGAAGTTTTTTTAGCTACAATTTTCAAAATATCACCTTCTCATATTATTTTTTTCCCACTAAATATAAATATATATAATATTTCAACATAAAGCAAATTAAAATTAAATTTTTTTAATCAGCAATTCTTAAAAATCAATATCCAGATTCTCCGTCAAACTGTGGTGGTTTTATGAAATCGGCATTATCAGTATTTTTTTGAATTACATAATCAATCTCTTCAATTAATTTATTTTTATCTTTTGGTAGTACCCCTGAGAGCATTGCCAGGTTAGATATGTGATTACTTCTGAAAATTGTTTTAGATTCTATGTTTGAAATTATTTTTTTCATCTCAAGCATTATTTCACGTCTTGAGAGTAATTTTATTTTTTCAATATATTTATCGTTTCCACCATAAATTAGAGTGAGCAGACTGAAAAAGTCAGGACTTGCCTTGTTTACTGCTTTCGCTGTTTCTTCTGCATGAATATCAGTAAAATCCTTTCCACCAAGCCCCAAAACTGCTGTGATTGAAGTTTTTCCACCTGTTTTTTTTATTAATAAACACGCATTAATTAAATCTTCCACACTCCCTTTTTTTGAAATAAATTTGTACAATTCATCAGAACCTGTTTCAAGACCCATGTAAAAAAGTTTAAGCTTTAATTTATTTAAAATTTCAAGTTCAGGCTCTGTAAGCTTTAAAACTGATTGTGGAAGAGCATAAGCTGAAATTCTCTGAAGATTTGGAAAAAACCGGTTTAGAAAAACAACAAGTGTTTTTAATACCTCAAATCCAGAGTGTATTGGATCACCATCAGCAATGAAAATCCTCTTAATATCATTTCTGTAATAATCAGGTATATTTTTAATCTCAGCAATAACATCCTCAACATTTCTTTTTGAATATTTTACTGATTTATACATTCCGCAGAACTGGCAGGTATTTGAAGAACATCCATAAGAAAGTTGAACAATGAAGCTTGCTGCTTCAGATGGCGGGCGAAACAAAGGATAACTGTAATTCATTTAATTGATACCTCTAAGTAAAAATATAATATAAAACTGTTACAAGTATTATACAAACTGAAATTAAAATCAATACGGATTTTAAATTATTATGTGAATGAGTGCTGACTTCATTTTTTGCCATTGTGTTAGTTCCATTCAGATATTCTACATGATGAACAAGTTCGTGTCTTATAACCTCAGAAATTTTCTCTATCAGAAAATTGTCATCATTTCCATAAACCTTCAAAAATGATTTAAAATACAATACTATTTTAGGTTTAAAAGGTGGTTTTATTATATACTGACCAAGAATAATATTATTGTGTTTTCGAGGAATTAAATCCCAGTCAATTAAAACACCATCGCAGTTTTTTTTCAATTCCAAATCAATATTATCCCAGAAACTATTAACTTCTAATGCAAAAAACTCAGCATTCACTTTATTTTTAACTACACCAGAAATTTTCCATTCTGCTGGACAAGTTTATCATCAATAAAAATCTGACCATGACTTCTCAAATCTTTAACCATATCCCAGTGAACCGCGGATTCATTTGTTCCGCCGGATTCTTCATACGCCTGACCAACAGCAAGATGAATTGTTCCACCTATTTTTTCATCAAAAAGAATATCTTTTGTAAATCTGTCTATTCCATAATTCAATCCAATACCAAACTCGCCAATAAAACGTGAACCTTCATCTGTATCAAGCATTGCTATAAGGAATTCTTCATTTTTTTTAGCTTTAGCTTCAACTACTTTACCATCTTTAAATTTTAATCTTACGCCTTCAACTTCTCTACCATTGGTAATTGCCGGGAATTCATAATAAATTTCTCCATTTGCAGAATTTTCAACCGGTGCATAGAACAATTCACCATCGGGCATATTATTCTCACCACAGCACATTGTCCCTTCCCTGCCTTCAATACTGAAAGTTAAATCTGTATCTTTACCAAGAATTCTTATTTTTGAACCAGAATCAAAAATCTTTTTTATTTCAGCCATACTTGATTTTGTTTTTTCCCAGTCAATATTTGTAGCGCCATATACAAAGTTTTCATATTCTTCAAGACTCATTCCAGCTTCCTGAGCAAGTGCATTTGTTGGATAGTTTACTCCAACCCATTTTTTCTTCATTATTATATCTACACATTCTTTATTAGCTTTTGAAAATTTAACCTGTTTATCAGGATTAACTGATGTGAGCATTTTAAGGTTAGACGGTGCGTATATGTTTATAAGAGCATCAATATTTTCAAATGTATATTTTCTAATATTATCCTTGTATTCAATCTGATTGTCATCACCTTCATCAAAAAGTATTTTTTTTGTTTCAAGAAAATCCACACGGATTAAAGGATGAGCTTTTCTTTTTAATGCTTCACGATAACATTCAATCATTAGCGGTTTTGCCTCAGTATCACCTGCAATAAGAATTTTTTCGCCAGCTTTAATATTACATGAATAATTCACAAGAATATCAGCAAGTTTTTTTACTCTTTCATCCATAAATCCTCCAGATTTTGAATACTAATAAAAAATCAGTCTTCATTTTTGATAATATGTTCAGCCAGAAAAATCTCCAAAGCTCTTTCAACTTCAACAATAGTATGTAATGATAATATTGTATCTGCAAGTTTTCTACATTCTTCATTGTTCAAGGCTCTAATATAATCTTTTGCATCTTTAATATTTGAAAGGTTCATTGACAAAGATGAAAAACCCATTCCTACAAGCATTGGAATATATTTGAATTCACTTGCCATCTCACCACATATTGAAAGTTCTTTTCCAGTAGGCTTAATTATATCCACACAATTTTTAAGCACTCTTACAACAGCAGGGTGTGAAGGATTAAAAAAATTCTTCATTGAATAATTTTCACGATCCACACCAAGAGTATATTGAATAAGGTCATTACTTCCAATACTGAAAAAATCAACATATTCTTTGATTTTATCCAGAATAAATATTGCAGAAGGAACTTCTATCATCATACCAACAGGAACATATTCTTTACGGTATTCAACAAGTTCGCGATCAAGATTGGTTTTTTCTTCTTTTATAATATTTCTAATTTTTACTACATCTTCAATTGATGTAACCATAGGAAGTAAAATTTTTGGAGAGCCGAATTTTGCAGCTCTGAGTATTGCTCTAAGCTGAGTTCTGAGAATGTTTTCATTTGCAAAAAGAAATCTTAAAGAACGCAGTCCCAGTTCAGGGTTTTTCTCACTTTCGTGATTATAATACGGAAGAAACTTATCTCCACCAACATCAAGAAGTCTTATACTTACAGGCTTTCCATCCAGTGCTTTAAAAATATCAGAATAATCTTGAAAAAGTGCATCTTCTGAAGGAAAATCATGTCTGAGCATGTATTGAAACTCAGTTCTGAAAAGACCAACACCCATTCCACCTTCACACGGAACACTTTCAATATTAAATCTGACACCAAGATTGGCATAAACATTAACAGAAAATCCATCTTCAGTTATTGCAGGAACTGCACTATCCTGACACTGATTTTTTCTAAGTTCCTGTTTTTTCTTAATAATATTATTATATTTTTTTATTGTTTTTTCATCAGGTGAAATAATGACTTTCGCATTATAAGCATCTAAAATGGCTTCATTCCAGTTTTCATTAACACTTTTTTCTTGAACAAGAGAAGAAAGCAGTCCATTGACACCAACAATTGTTGGTATTCCCATTGCACAGGCAAGTATTGCCGAGTGAGTTGTTACACCACCTTTTTCAAGAACAAGACCTTTTACCCCCATATTAATCAGTTCAACTGAATCTGAAGGGGTAATGGTTTCTGCAACAGCAATAGCATCACGAGCCATTGTTGAAAGTTCCTGCTCATAAATTGAAGTTCCGAAATTTCTCAAAAACCTTTGTTTTACATCCTCAAGATCGATTACTCTTTCCTTTAAATACTGATTTCCTGTTCTTGCGAGTTCATCTTCAAATTCTTTTATTCCTTTTATAACAGCATATTCAGCATTAAGTTTTTTATCTTTGATATATTTTACTATTTTGTCATATAAATATTTATCCTCAAGAATTAACAGCTGAGAATGAAAAATTCCAGCTTCTGATACACCGAGAGATTTTTTTACTTTGCTTTTGATAGTTTGAAGCTGTTTTTTTGACCGAACTATTGATGATTCGAATCTTTTTATTTCAGAAGATATGTCTTCCTCTAAAATAATTCTTGGCTCAACGTTGATAAAAGAATCTGAAAGAAAGAGTATAATCTTTCCTCTAATAATTCCATAAGCAACACCTTCGCCGGTAAATGTTTTCATCTGGAACTCTCAACAGGAATAATACACAAAAATTTTAAATATTCCTTATCTGATAAATTTTTAAACTGATGTTTCTCACCCTTTTCAACTAAAACAAAACTGCCTGATTTTAAAGGAAATGTTTTTTCACCATTGTTTAAAACACCATTTCCTTCAAGAATATAAACTTCATGTTCACCATTATGTGTGTGCAAAGGAGTGTTACCAAGAGGTTCGACTTCAAAATATCTCATGTGAAAAGGTGCATTTTTATCACTGTGACCAATCAGCCATCGGATTTTTACCCCGACAGCACCTTCAATATCTACTGTTTTATTCTCAATTTCATTGTGAAAACCTATTTTCATATTACTCCTAATATTCGTTATAATAAAAATATATAATAGAAAGCCTGTATAAATCAAAAAAATTTGACATACCACGTACCTGATTTTATAATTATTCTGTAATTTTGAAAAAGGACCATTGGCTCAATTGGTAGAGCAACTGACTCTTAATCAGTGGGTTACAGGTTCAAGTCCTGTATGGTCCACCACTTTTTGTGAGTCAATTAAGATTTTTAATGTTTATGTTTTTCTGTTTCGTATTCTGTCTGTAGATATTCTACTACTTTTTTGAAATTTTTTTCATTTACCTGATTAAGTTCGGATAATGTTTTATGTGCATCAAGAACAATTTCAAGTTCTTTTTTTCTATCTGGATTAATGTCTTTGAGTTCATCAAATTTAAAATTATCCCGATTTGTTGAATCTGTAATATTCATAATAGCTTCGAATCCAATGCTTTCAAGAATTTTTCTAATATTTATATTTGGACATAACACTGTAATTTTTTTTTCGGTTTTCTGAAGTATTGTAACAGCAAGTCTTGCAATTATTCCAAGGTTAGTGCTGTCAATAGATTCATTTTCTGTCAAATCTATAAGACCATCTTTAAGATTTTCATCTTCGAGAAGTTCTGAAATAAAGAATTCAAATCCTTTAAATTCTGTATATTTAATATTTCCTATCATTTTAATTATTACAAGCTCATCTGTCTGAGCTACAAGAATTTTATTCATTTTTTCTCCTTCTTATAAGCAAAATGGTAATGTCATCAGGAAGAGTCTCAAAACTATCTATTCCACTTTTTTCTATTAATGTATTAATTCCAAATCCTGTTTCAGTAACCAATTGTTTTAAAAAATCTTCTTTTGATGAAAGTTCTTTCTGCGGAAACAGTTCAAGTATTCCGTCAGATGTAATTACAAGAAAGAAATCATCCGGGATATTAATTTCATTATTTTTATATTTTGCATATTCAATAAGACCAATTGGAAGACCTTTTGTTTCAAGGAATTTGCTCTTTCCTTCACTTCTCAAAACTGGGTATGGAAACTGCCCTGCATTTGAAAATATCATTTTATTTTCTTTTATATCAATTATTCCATAAATAATCGTTGCATGTTTTTCAAGTTTTTCAAAAAGTAAATCTGTATTCATTTTTTCAATCAATGCTGCTGGATTTAAAATAAGACTTCCTTTTTCTTCCTGATAATTCATCACCATATTGGTTATATAGCTTTTAATACGGACAGTTACAAATGCTGATGAAACACCATGTCCTGAAACGTCTGCAAGATAAAATCCAATATATCTTTCATCAATTTCAAAATAATCAATAAAATCCCCAGAAAGATACATTGATGGCATAAATATATGAAAAAACTGAAAATTTTTAATAAGTTTATAGGATTCAGGAAGTAATCTCATCTGAATTTTTCTACCTGCTTCTTCATCACTTCTAAGCTTTTCAAGCGAAGCTTCAAGTTTTGCTTTAATTAAATTTATTTCATTTAAAGTATCAGTGAGCTCTTTTGTTCTCATACACACACGGTTTTCAAGCTCTGATTCAGCATATTTTCTTTTTCTGATATTTTTTGTCATGAGAGCAATTATTATAAGTTGCAGAGCAAACAGCAGACCTATGACAGAAAGTGTAGCAATCTGATGAGAATTAAGCGGATATACTGTATTTTCTTTTTCAAACAAATAAATATTCCAGTATAAATCTGGTATTGTTTTTTTTATGTAAAAATATTTTTCATTTCCAACTTTCACATAATTCTTTCCAAATTTAAAAAGAACATTCTCTCTTATTATAGGTTCAAACTGTCTTTCTTCTCTTATCTGTTTTACTGTTTCATCATCTGGCAAATGAGTAAATTCATTAAGCCAATCAGAATTATTAGATACAAAAATCAGATTTTTTTCTGTTGTAATAAATGAACACATTTTTCTTGATGATAGAAGTGTATTTAAATAGTTTAATTTAACTTTTAATACAATAACACCCTGGGGTTTTTTTGAATCTGTTGAATAAACAGGGAAACTGTAATAAATACCTTTATCATTTGTAAATGTTCCAAGTGCCGGATAAAGAAAATGATTTCCTTTCATTGCTTCTTTAAAATATGGTCGAAAAGAAAAATTCCCACCTGTCAGATTGGTTGACATTCCATCAATGTCTGTTGAAGCTACCACAAGTCCGTCTTTATTCATCAGATATACTATACTTGAATCTGAAAATGCTTTAAGAGATCTTAATATGAGAAGTACTTGTGGATTATCTTCAGGAAATTCTCCTGAAAGAGTGTTTACAATGTCCTGATTTCCAGCAACACTTTCAGAAATCCCTCTCAATTTTGAAAACATATTTGTTTCTATTGAGTTAATAAAAAAGTTTGCACTTTCAGTTACAAATTCTACTTTGTTCTGAAAGCGCAGACTTTGAACAGAATATATAAACACGCCAATAACACAGATTAGCAGCAATGTAAAAATTATTATTAAGTTTGTATTATTTACTTTTTTTAATGTCATCAATCAAATACTTTAGTTATTTCACCAAATATTTCCCTGTTTTCTTTAATTTTATCCTCATTTCCAAATACAACATGAATATTATTTTTCATTACTTCTTCAAACATTCCGGCAAATTTTTTCAAATCCTCAACTTTTGTTGAAAGAACTTCCTGACGAAGCTTTTTCATTTTATCAAAAGTATTGCCACTCAGCATATATCTTAAAGCAAGTTCACCTTTTCTCTGTGGCGGATTATGTGGATCAAGTTCACCTATAGTTCCTATTATATATTTATTTATCGAATAATCATCTGCCTCAAATTTTTCAAGATATTCAGGTGTATTTTTAAATACTTCAAGTGTCTGGGTCAAATTTGGATCACGATATGAACCCATGAAAAGTTTACCTGAATTTGAAAAATCGACAAAAGCACCATAAGCTCCACCCTGAACTCTAACTTTGTTCCATAGATAATCAAAACCAACTATTGTTTTAAGCACTTTCATGCTTCCAGTATAATCAAAACCGGCTTTTTTAAAATTACCACCAGCGGCTACATACTGAATTTGAGCTGGAGCAGCCAGACCTTCATTTTTAATTTCAAGATTGAAATTGAATTTATTTCTTGAAACTGAATCATTGTTTAAATTCTCTGCAACATTAATCAAATCATTAACGCATACTTCAAAATCTTTTTTCGAGCCTGTGTAATGAACGATAATATTGTTTCTGTTAAAAATTTTTCTATAAACTGTGTTGAGTTTATTAACTAATTCACCGTAAATGGAATCAAAGTTTTTAACTGTATTTTTAATAAATTCATAAGCATGGATACCAGAAATCATTTCTTCAGCATATCCACTTTGAGAAATGTATGAAAACATTCTTCTTCGGGCAAAAACATGTCCTGAACGCATCATCTGCATTTCAAATCTTGATTTAATTTCATTAAGAACTTCTTTAATTCTGTTTTTGTCATCAAAAATAGTATTATTCATTATTTCTGTAAATAAAGATGTCAATTCAGGTGTTTTTTCTCTAAGTGACTTTCCTTTAATAGAAAGATAAGGGGTATAATCTTCATCGTTATCATAATTTATTATTATTTCAGGCATAAATTCAACTCCGCCTGTATTAATATCTATTTTTTTTGATAATTCCTGATAGTTATAGCTTTTTGTTGAGATTTTTGAAAGTAATCCACTCAGAATTTTTACATAATTTAACTCATCAGAATTTAAAACTTCAAGGTTAACAAGCATATTAATATAAGAAATGCTGTTAGTGTTTTCTTCTGTATGAAAAATTTCTTTTTCTTTAAATTTTGTAATATTAAATTTCTGAGGTTCTTTTTCAATATCACTTATTGATAACATTGGAAGACTTCTAAGTGCTTCTTCGGTATCAGGTGTTGACTGTCTTTTCTTAAGTTGACTGTTAAGCTCAATTATTTCATCAAGCTCTTTTTCAGTCATGTTTTTTTTAATATTTTCAAGCTGAGTCTTGTTTTTTTCTTCTTCTCTTTTTAGCATTTCAGGGTCTGGCGTAAGAACAACAAGTGCTCTGTGATTATTATTAATCATGTATTTTTTAATAAAGTTTTCAAAATATCCTTTTGAAGCTTCTTTTCTGAATTTTTCAAAAATTGCTGTAAATTTAAGATGGGATAGAGGTTCTCCATCATAAAGCCATGAATCCATAATAAGCATGTTATAGCTCAACCCTTTAGGATATCCAAACTGAGCTTCTCTGTATGCAAATTCAGTATTATTAACAGCAGCTTCAATAAGTTCTCTGTCAATTCCCTTTTCAGTAAGTTCTTTAAGTGTTTCCATAACAATATTTTCAAAATTTTCCGCTTTATTTTCGTCAGAATTTTTTACCACAATTCCAATCATAGGTTTCATAATTTCATTAACAATTCCAAATACATCTTTCCCGAGATTTTCACGAAGAAGTCTGTTTTTAAGAGGTGCCGCAGGATTATCAAAAAGCATATATCTTATTACCTGCATTGCGTGATAAAACTCACTGTCTGTTGAATTGCCCGCAGAAAATCCCAATCCTAAAAATGTTTTACCTTCAAGAGATTCATCTTCAGAAACAGGATAACTGTTTTTTACATATTTTCTTTCAGAAAAATCTTTCTGAATAGTCAGTTTTGAATCAACAGAAATTTTTTCAAAATCATTCAGATAATTTTTATTGATAAATTCAAGCTCTTTTTCAGTATTTCCATTTCCGTAAATAAAAATATATGAATTTGAAGGATGATAGTATTTTTTATGGAAATCAGCAAATTTTTCCTGAGTTAATTCAGGTATATTTTCAGGAATACCACCGGATTCAAATCCATAAGCTGTATCAGGATATAGAACTTTATCCATATTTGTAAAAAGCACTCTTTCAGGAGCTGAAAAAGCACCTTTCATTTCATTAAAAACCACTCCTTTAATTGAAAGTGGAGCATTTTTATCTTCTATCTCATAATGCCAGCCTTCCTGCATTAGAATCATTGGGTTTCTATGAATATTAGGATATAAAACAGCATCAAGGTAAACATCCATAAGATTAAAAAAATCTTTTTCATTTTTACTTGCAACAGGATACATTGTTTTATCAGGAAAAGTCATAGCATTAAGAAAAGTATTGAGTGAACCTTTAATAAGTTCTACAAATGGTTCTTTTGTGTTAAATTTTCTTGAACCGCATAAAACTGAATGTTCCAGTATATGAGGTAATCCTGTGTTATCATAAGGCGGAGTTCTGAAAGAAATTGAGAAAACTTTATTATCATCATCATTCTGCAATTTCAGAAGTTTAGCTCCAGTTTTTTCATGTTCAAAAATAAGGGCTTCAGAGTTGATTTCATTAACAAATTCTTTTTTCTTAAATACAAATCCATTCACGTTGACATCTTTTTCAAATTCCATATAATACTCCCTTGATTATTTATTTTGGATATTATACCAGATTTTAAAAAAGAAATAAATACAAATGAGAAACGCGAATGAAACGTATTTTTTTGCGATGCGGTATATCGGTTCAAAAACATTATTGACTTTTTAAAAAAATATAAATATATTTATGTTGCGATGCAAAAATAATATTTTTCGGGGGTATGATATGTCACCAATTTCTATGGCA
>JBAZDD010000027.1:0-15455 GCA_041654635.1 Candidatus Muiribacteriota bacterium | reverse complement strand
GAAAAATTTTTATCTGTTGACGACAACCAACTTTACTGACACCTTCAGGTGTCTTTACATGGATGAAAGCCATCACATGTTGCAATAGCAACATTACACTTCGAGGCATCGAAGTCCACACCGAGGCGACAACAAAAAAAATAAAAACTTTACGAAAAAAACATTGAGAATATCTGATGCGTAATACACCGGTTTGAATTTTTTATATATTTTATATAAACTCTTTATTTGATACGAATCCCGTTTTTATATTCTTGTTTTTCTTTAACCGTGCCATCTTGATTATAACTAATCCAATCCCCGTGTTTACCGTCTTTGTATTCCCCTTCATTTTGAATTTGTCCATTTAGATAATATTCAATAAATTTCCCAGAGTAATATCCATACCTAAATTCTGATTCGATTTTTTTCTGCCCGGTTTCGTAATAATAAATCGCTTTTCCGTGCCGGTTTCCGTTTTTGAAATTTAATCTACTTTCAAATTGCCCGTTTTTATAATAGCGAATATATTTTCCGTCTCGCAGTCCGTCAATGAATTCGGATTCTGTTTGAATCTGCCCGTCTTCGTAATAATTGATAACTTTACCATGTATCCGACCATTTTTGGTTTCCGCTTTACTTTTTATTTGACCATTTGTGTAATAATGATTGGATTCTCCAATTGCCAGTCCGGCTTTCCAATCAGATTCGGCTTCGATTTGTCCGTTTTCGTAATAACGGATTACTTTCCCGTGTCGAAGTCCGTTTTTGAGTTCTCTTTTAATTTTAATTTGCCCATTATCGTAATAAAGATTTGCTATACCTGTGAATGGTTTAGTTGCATTCGTTTTAAAGATAATATTCTCTCTATCTATAAGTTCGTTCCAATTGATTGTTTCCTTAGTCTCATTCCCATAACTTGTTAAAAATATAACAAAAATTATTAATATTCCAGATAATTTTTTCTTCATACAAAACTCCGTTTTTTTGAATTGATATAAATATAACTGAAAATTTAAAAAGATTAAAGACTAAAACCAGGGACGCTGGATTCCTGCGTACGCGGAATGACAAACAAAAGGTTATAGAATAGTAAGAAATAAGTAAGTGAATAAGTTAAATCAAAAACATTAAACTGTTAACAAAACATTCGAAGCGAAAAAAGTTAATTGCCGGGTGGTTAGTGTGCGGAGGGTTTGAAAAAGTGGTAGCGGCGCAGGGATTCGAACCCCGGACCGTACGGGTATGAACCGTATGCTCTAGCCAACTGAGCTACGCCGCCACTTTATTGAAAAGTTAATTTTTCGGTTTTGGTTGCGGGGACAGGATTTGAACCTGCGACCTCCGGGTTATGAGCCCGACGAGCTACCAAGCTGCTCCACCCCGCGATTTATACTCAATGGTGCCGGAGGCCGGAATTGAACCGGCACGGGCGCAAGGCCCCTCGGATTTTAAGTCCGGTGCGTCTACCTGTTCCACCACTCCGGCACTTTGAGTAGAATAATTATAACAATTATTTTACCAATGTCAATTTTTTACCTATGACCAAGTACCTTTCATAAGACATTCCTGAATGAATTCATCAAGATTTCCGTCAAGTACATACTGAGTATTACCTGTTTCGTAGCTGGTTCTATGGTCTTTTATTAACTGATATGGCTGTAATACATAAGAACGTATTTGACTTCCCCAGCCAATTTCTTTATGTTCTCCACCAATCGCGGCTAATTTTTTCTTCTGTTCTTCGATTTTCAACTGCATGAGTTTCCCCTGTAGCATTTTCATCGCAGTTTCTCTGTTTTTAATCTGAGAGCGTTCTTTTTGACATTGAACCACAATTCCTGTTGGCTGATGAGTTATTCTAATTGCAGAGTCTGTGGTATTGATATGCTGTCCACCAGCTCCTGTTGAGCGGAATGTGTCGATTCTCAAATCTTTTTCATCAATTTCAATTTCGGATAAATCTTCAAATTCTGGGGTTACGTCAACTGATACAAAAGAGGTGTGTCTTCTTCCGCTTGAGTCAAAAGGAGATATTCGAACCAGTCTGTGAACGCCTTTTTCACATTTGAGATATCCATAGGCTTTAATACCTGATATATGCATTGTTATACTTTTAATTCCTGCAACTTCTCCAGGCAGGTAATCAACTGTTTCAAGTTTGAAATCTTTTTTCTCACACCACATTTTATACATTCGGGTAAGCATTGAAGCCCAGTCCTGAGATTCAGTTCCGCCTGCTCCTGGATGTATTGATATATAGCAGTTGTTATTGTCAAATTCTTCTGAAAGAAGTTGTTCAATTTCAAAATTTTTAAAATCTTTCTGAATTTTTTCCCATTTTTCATTTAATTCGTCATGTAGGGAAGGGTCATTATCTTCATTAAGAATTTCAACAAACACTTTTATTTCTTCATATTGATTTTCAATATTTTTGTAAGATTCGAGCTGAGATTTAAGGTTTGTAAGTTCGTTTAAAATTTTTTTTGCCCTTTCCGGATTATTCCATAAGTCAGGGTCAGCACTCTGTTCTTCTAATTTTTTTACTTCTGTTTCAAGATTAGCGGGGTCAAACATAGCTCCGCATTTGTATTATTTTTTCCTCAAACTGTTCGATTTCCGGTAAAAAACCATCTTTTATCATTTTTTTCTCCTTAAAATTTTTTTTCTTGTATAATTATCAGATATAATATATCATTTACTGTGTCATTGTCAAAATGGAGGTTAAAATATGGCGTTGTTTGAAACTGTGAAAAGTGGGCCGGATTTTATTCATGCCAGAATAACAGATAATATAAACTCTGAAACTATTGAAGAGTTTGAAAAAACAATCAAGGGGTTCATAAATTCAGGAATAATAAAAATAGTATTAGATCTTAAATCTGTAGAATTTATTTCCAGTCAGGGTCTTGGAATACTTGTAATAAATTATAAACCTGTTGCTGAAAAGGGTGGTTATATTGCTCTTTTTAATCTGAATGACTCTATTAAACGTGTGATGGAAATTACCCGTCTTGATAAAGTTCTGAAAATAGTAAACAGTGTTGATGAACTCTGAAATAAATGCAGAAATATGTTATTAATGGCGGCAATCTTCTTAAAGGTTGTATAAATATCAGCGGGTCAAAAAATGCTGCTTTGCCCTTGCTTATTGCATCAATTCTGATAAGAGGTAAAACAACTTTCTTTAACATTCCCGATTTAATGGATGTTTCTACTCTTATTGAATTGCTTGAATATACTGGTGCAAATGTCATATATGATAAAAACACAAAAGTCGCTGTAATTGATTCTTCAAACGTTTCCAGACATAAAGTACCTTACGAGCTTGTAAAAAAAATGAGAGCTTCATTTATCATTGCAGGACCTCTTCTTGCAATTTTCAAAAGAGCTTCGGTTTCATTGCCAGGTGGTTGTGCAATTGGAACAAGACCGGTTGATATACATTTAAAAAGTTTTGAAAAAATGGGGATTAAATATAAGAATTATCGTGGATATATAAATCTTCTCTATACTGATTATAAAAACACGGCTGACTGTGAAATACTTTTTGATTTTCCTTCAGTGGGTGCTACACAGAATATAATCATGACAGCTGTTATTGGTAAAAGAACTGTAAGAGTTATTAATTTTGCAAAAGAACCTGAAGTGACTGCTCTTATTGATTTTCTTAATAAAGCCGGGGCTGATATAAGTATTGATTCTTCTGGTGAACTGGTAATTAAAGGTGTAGATTCTCTTAAATCTGAAGTTTCTTTTGAAAACATTCCTGACAGAATTGAAGCTGGGACTTTCATGCTGCTTCCAGCTGTATCTTTACCGGGTAGTGAGATAAAACTCAACAATATTAACCCTTCTCATCTTAGAAATATTATTGAAAAACTTGTTGAAGCTGGATTACAGGTGGGTGTTGGCGAAAAAACTATCAATATAAGGTTTACTGATAAAAAAAATCCTATCAAATTTTCAACTGGACCACATCCGGGTTTTCCTACCGATATGCAGGCTCAGTTCTGTTCTGCACTTTCTTTATCAACAGGAATGAGTATTGTTGAGGAATGTGTTTTTGAAAATCGATTTATGCATATTCCAGAGCTTGTCCGTATGGGTGCTGATATATCTGTTGAAAACAACACTGCATTTATAAAAGGTGTAAAAAAACTTTATGGAGCTTCTGTCATGGCTTCGGATTTAAGAGCGGGTGCTGCTCTGGTTCTGGCTGGGCTTGCAGCTTCTGGTACAACAGATGTTAGTAGAATTTATCATATTGATAGAGGGTATGAAAATTTTGAATTAAAACTTGCGGGTGTTGGTGCTGATATTAAAAGAGTTTCTGTTGATAAATAAACTTTCAACTTTTCTTTTGCTTCATTAATAATTACTGGTTCAAAATATATTCTGAAATGTCGATAAATAAACAAAAGTCAGCTATTAATAAAGAGGTTTTCATATTATGAATAATAAAATTGCCGGAATAGATATTGGAACAAATTCTGCACGACTAATGGTGGTCGATGGGATTGATGGTAAAATTTCAGGTCAGAAAGTTATTACAACAAAACTTGGTGAAAATCTGGCTTATGATGATACTTTATCCTTTCAGGCTATGAATCGAACTTTTGTGGCTCTTCAGGAATTAATCAGAATTGCAAAAGATGATATGGGTGCTGGTAAAATCAGAGCTTTTTGTACTGAAGGAATAAGAAGAGCAAAAAACAGAAAAGAATTTACTGAAAGAGTTAAAAAAAATTTAAATATAGATATTGAAATAATTGATGGTGAAAAAGAAGCAGAATATGTTTTCAAAGGAGTTTATTATAACAGGAAAATATCTGTTAATCAGAATAATACTCTTATTGTTGATATTGGAGGGGGTTCTACAGAATTTATATATGTAAGAAATGAACATATTGAATTTTTAAAAAGTGTTGATATTGGGGCTCTTATATTGACAAAAAAACATCTTGTAACGGATCCTCCTGAAGCTTCTGAATATAATCGGATGGAAGAAGAAATTGTTGATAAACTTTCATTTCTTGAAAATATTGTTGACTGTAAACTTATAGGACTTGGTGGAAGTATTACAACACTTTCAGCTTTGAATATGAATCAGAAAATATATAAGTCTGATATTGTTGATGGAAGTAAGATGACTTTAAGAAGAGTTAAGAAATTACTATGGGATTTAAGAAGTGTGGGTCACGAGGAAAGAAAGAATATTATTGGTTTTGATGTTGACAGAGCAGATATTATAATAGCAGGCGGAGCAATTCTTGTGAATATTATGGAACAGATTCTTGCTCGTTCTGTAACTGTATCTGAAACAGGCATTCTTTATGGTTTTATAATGGAGGAGTTTGGTGGAAAGTTTAATCGATGAATTTATAAATTATATTAAATTTGAAAAAAATCTTACTGAAAATACTGTGACAGCTTATTCGTCTGATTTAAATAAATTTGCTGATTATATTGAAAAAGACATAAATAAAATTGATTCTGATGATATATATGATTTTATAAATTTTCTAAAAGAAAATAAAATTAAGTCAAAGAGTATTTCAAGAAATATTGTTTCACTGAGAAATTTTTTCAAATTTCTTAAAGCTGAAAATTATGTAAATGAAAATATAACTGAGTTTTTCGAGCTTCCAAAAATTGAAAAATATCTTCCAGAATATCTAACTCAGGATGAAATTGAAAAACTGATAGAATCAATAGATACAACCACACTGCTTGGTTACAGAGATAGAACTATGTTTGAACTTCTCTATGCAACAGGGGTGAGAGTTTCAGAGCTTGTTAATCTTAAAATCAACGATTTGAATCTTGAAAGCAGTTTTCTTGTAACTTTTGGAAAAGGTAGAAAGGAAAGAATTGTTCCTTTTGGAGAAAAAGCTTCTGAATTTTTGACTTATTATATACAGAATGTCCGCTCACTTATAATGAAAGAAAAAAATCACTGGTTTGTTTTTGTGAATAAGTCAGGTAATGTTATTTCAAGAACAGGTTTTTTTAAAAATGTAAAAAAAATAGCAAGAAAAGCAGGAATTAGGAAAAATATTTCCCCACACACATTCCGACATTCTTTTGCAACCCACCTTCTTGACAATGATGCTGATTTGAGAATTGTTCAGGAACTTCTTGGTCACAGTAATATTTCAACAACTCAGATTTACACTAGTGTTTCAAGGAAAAAATTAAAAAATACCTATAACAGGTATCATCCCAGGGCATGATTATTAATGAAAATAAAAATAATTTTTTTTCTCATAATAGTAAATTTATTTATTCAGGCAGATGAGCTTTTTATTTTTGGTAATAAAACGTTTGATGTTAAAAATGTAAATCAGTCAGGTGATTTTACCAGATTTTTTCTTGAAAATCCCGATTTGAAAAGAGGAAATATAATTGAGCAGAGCCTTCGATTGAAAATGATGGGTGAAATTGCCAGAGGGATAAGTATAAATGCAGTTTTTGATGATACAAAAGTTCAGAATGATAATCATGAAATAACACTTTTTCTTACAAATGGTAATGTCAAGGGCGCTTTTGGTGATATTTTAACTTCTTTTTCACATTCAGATATTATATTTTTCAATAAAAAAACTCGAGGTATGGAATTAACTGATAAAAATGAAAAATTTTATTTTCTATATGCTTTAAGTGAAGGAAAAATTTATTCTGAGGTTTTCACTGGTAAAGGAATGCTTCAGGAGTACAGAATGTTTTTTTATCCACTTGTCAGAGGTTCTGAAACTGTAATTCTTGATGGGAAAAAACTTACAAAAGGAACTGATTATGATATTGATTATGAGGATGGCTCTATTTTTATTGAAACTCATCTGCTTCCAGTGGAATCAACATCAACACTGTTTATTAATTATGAATATATGGAAGATGAAAAAGCTTTTAAAAGACATGTAAGGGGATTATCTTTCAGAGATTATAATTCAAAGTATAAAATTGATTACGGGTTAAGTTTTTTTGTTGAAGAAGACAGCAAAAAGAAACTGATTGAAGACGATGATAATTCTCTTAAACCTTCATCAAATTCAATCTGGTCATTTTATACTGGATTAGAAAAAAATAATTTTAGTTTTGATTTTGAAAAAGCTTTTGGTGAAAAAGACAATAATCTTTATTCAGATGTTCTGGCAGTTGATAAACCTTTAAAATCAGAAAATCAGCATTTTAATCTCAGGTGGAAAAACAATAATTTAAACCTCGTATCAAAGTTTATAAAAAGAGAACCGGGATTTGAAATAATCGGAAAAAAAGAAAGTGATATAAAAATAGATGAAAAAACTTCAGTATTAAATTTTAAAGATAGACTAAAAAGTTTTTCATTTGAAAAATCTGATATTGAATCAATAATTTATGTTGATCCTTTTTTTGGTTTAACTGGAAATTCTCCAACAGTTTTTAATTCTTCAAAAGATGAATTTACTTATTCTTTTGGTAATAAAGTTAAAGTAACTGGATATGAAAGAAATAATGAGAATTTATCAAGTGACAATGTTTTATATAATGGGAAAAATTCAAATTTAAAACTTGTTGTTAAACAAAGTTCGATTTTTGAATATTTCTTTTCTAAATTCACCGATGTTCTGGAAAATGTTACTTCAGGAACACATTCCAAAAATATAGATAAGAACGAATTTGGGTTTAATTTTAATGGAAATAACACTAAATTAGCATATGCTTTTTCTGATATTGTTGATAAATCAGAAAAAATTAGTAATCATGATATAAATTTACAGGTATATTCAGATAAAATGAATACAAATATTTCTTTAAAATTAAGAGAGGAAGAAAATAACAAATCAAATTCAGGGGATGTAAATTTGATGTATTATTTTGATGATTTTTTAAGTGCTCAGATAAGATATTCTTCCTCTAATATAATTCAATTAAAAGATACACAGGAAGTATCAACTGCTAATAATTTATATAATTATAAAATCGACTATGTAAATGATTATCTTAGTGCTTCAGCTTTTACTAATAAAAGGGACAGGATTAACAAATCTACCAGTTTGAAAGAAAACATAAATTATCTTGAAAATCTGGCTCTGACATGGACACCACAAAATGATTTCAGCTATAAACTAAAAAAAACAAAGGTTGAATCCGAAACTGTTCTTGAAAGTCTTAAAGTTGGTGAGGATAAACTTCAGCTTGAAGTAGTCAAAAATATTTCAATGTATTCAAATATTTCTTTAAGTGTGGAAAAAAATGAAAAATTCAATTCTAAAACTCCAGCTGCCAATTTTGACGAATATCTTTATTCGGTAGGATACAGAAATGTTTCAGGTAAATGGGAAATAAATACATTTTTGAAAACTGGAACAAAAAAACAGGTTGATGGCAGTAAAATTGATGTTATGGTATTTGGTGATGAATTAAGATATAATATTGACAGAATGAGTAATGTCAGATACAGATTCAGTTTGAGAAATGAAAAAAAAGATATAAACAGAACTTATTCTGATGAAGAACTCAGTTTTAACAGAAATATAAACTTCAAAACAGCTTTGAAATTTTATCTTACAAGAAAGGATGTTGCCCAGGATGAAAATGGTGGTGCGTATAAAACCAATATTTTTGGTTTTTCTTTTGATACTAACTTTTAATGTTTCAGGTCTTTTACTGAAAAATATTAAAATTGAAAATAAACCTGTTTTTACAAAAATAAAAATAGCAAGTCCTGATAAAATTTATTTTGCCGGCGTAAACGGCTTGTATGTGTATGACAGGGTATCTCTTAAAAAAGTTTCTGACAGTATAATACTGGATTTTGTAATTTGGAAAAACTCACTTGTTTACTCATCTATTGATGGAATATTTATCGCTTCTCCCACAGGAATAAGTAAAATTACTGATAATTATGGTTTTGGAATCGAAATTTATAATAATTATGTGTATTTTTTTAATGAAAAAGGATTGTTTTTTACAGACCTTGATGGAAAAGAACATCAGATTGATAATTTTCGTTCCAAGTTTATTAATAAAATTAAAGTAATATCTGATATTCTCTATGTTTCAGAAAGAGAAGGGGTTTTTGAACTTACTGAAAAATCAATAAAAAAAAGTGAAGTTTTCAGCTTCGATGTGCTCGATTTTTTTGAGTTAAATGACAGTTTTATTTTGTGGAATGGAAGTGATTTAATTAAAAAAAATCAGTCAGAAGAAAAAAAATTCAATCTTGCTCCCTATTTTCCAGTTAGTCTTATTAAGGCGGATGATGTTATATTTATTTTATGTAAAGACAGAATATTTCTTTTTGATGGTTCAGGAATTTATCCTTTTCTTGAAAATGAGTTTGAAAATCTCCCTGTAAGGACATCTTTTCATGTGTTTGATGTTATCAATTATGGTGAAAAACAGTTTATGTTTTTTATTGATTATCTTGGTAATATTTATGAATATGAAAGGTATATTGATGAAGATAAAGACAGATTTTTCACAAATCTTGCGCTTGCAGTAGATTTTTTTAACAAAGGTAATTTTGATGAGAGTTTGAAAATATTTAACATTCTTTATGATATTGCTCCTGATAATTTTGAATTAAACAGATATATGGGCAAAATTTTCAGGCAGCAAAATAATTTTGAGAAAGCTCATGAGCATTTTTCAAAAGCCTTTGAAATCAATAAAACAGCTGAACTTTATACTGAATTTGCTTCAATTCATATTTTAAAAGGCAGGCGTGATTTTGCTCATTTTCTGCTTCTTGAAGCAAGAAAAAAGGATTTTTTCTCATTAAATTCTCATATAAGTGTTGTTGAAAATCTGAATCAACAGAAAAAATATACTCTAAGTGAATTTTATATTGAAGAAGCATTAAAACAATTTGGTGAAATTGCCGTACTTGTTGATTTAAAGATTAAAACTCTTAATCTTCAGAGAAAATATGCTGAACTTGAAATATATTTTGATTATCTTCTGAGAAAATATCCCCAGACAAGTAGTTATTATGTAGTTTTTTCTGATTATCTTATCGAAAGAATGAAATATAAACGTGCGCTTGAAATTCTTGATTTGGCACTCAACAGAGCTGAATCATATAATCATGATGTTTTTCCTTTAATGCTTCGAAAAGGTTATGTTATTACCGATATGAAAAACTTTAAAGAAGCAGAAGATTTAATAAAAACAATTGTTTTTAAATGGCCTGAAAATGAGGAAGTATTTCTGCTTGCGGCTTATCATTCTTTCAGAATTAACAGATACGAACTTGCTTTAACATATATTTCATCAAGTATAAGGTTGGGGATAAATCCTGAACACTGGAGAATTCTTTACATGAGGGGTTTTATCGCATACTCTGAAATGAAATATCTTGAAGGAATAGCGCTTTTTGAAGCTTCAATACAGGCTAATCCATTTTACCCTTACTCAAGATATTATGCTTCTGATATTTACATAATGCAACGTGCTTTTTTCAGTGCAGCAAGGGAATTCAGAATAATAATTGATTACTGGCCTGATTTTGAATTTATACAGACTGTTATATCGAGATATAAAGCACTTGAATAAAATTAAAAAAATTTATATAATTCCGAGATGATAAAAAGAAAGGGGGCTATAATGAACCAGAAGTTGAAAATTAATCTGGCAATTATACTTATAATTGTAGCATGGGCAGTTTATACTTTATATCCTGTTAATGAAAAAATTAATCTGGGATTGGATTTAAAAGGTGGTATGGATCTGGTTTATGAGATTGATATGCATAAACTGAAAGAACTTACAATTGAAAGAAAGGCAGCTAAAATCAGAAAAACTTTAGATGAAAATAATATTTTAGATTATTCTGTTGAAGAAAAATCCGCTGACCTCGAAATTAATGTAAGAGTGTTTGATAGTAATGTTGATGAAGAAAAAAATGCACTTATGATGGCTCAAATTGAAGAAGATGATCTTATGAGAAAGGTCAGAGGTAATCTTCAGAATGGTCTGGTTATGGGTATTCCTGAAAATCTTATTGTTTCAATGAATCAGGACGCGGTTTCAAAAGCGGTTCAGGTTATCAGAAACAGAGTTGACTTATTCGGTGTTTCTGAACCAGCTATTAATGCTTCAAGCGGAAATAGAATCAGAATACAGCTTCCGGGTGCAAGTTCTCAGGAAATGGCTTCTTCTATCGGTTCTACAGCTATGCTTGAATTTAAACTTGTTCGTAAAGAAAATGGTATGGTTGACAGTGTTGCTGAACAGACAAGATTAGGTAACATTGATGAAACCAGAGAAAAACTATATTATGGACAGCTTGACAGAGCTACTGGTAAAAAACCGGTTTATGTTTTAGAAAGAGAAACTCTACTTTCCGGTGCTGACCTTGTAGAATCCAGAGTTGCAAGAGATGAATTTGGAAAGCCTATAGTGCTTATACATTTCAACAATGATGGAGCAAATAAGTTTGCCAGAGTTACAAGAGATAACATTCAGAGACAGCTTGCAATTATTCTTGATGATACAGTTATTTCTGCTCCTGTAATTCAGAGTGCGATAATTGGTGGAAGAGCACAGATTGAAGGTCATTTTACTGATGAGAAAGCAAATGAACTTTCAATTATTCTTAAAGCTGGTGCTTTGCCGGCTCCTCTTAAAAAAATAAGTGAAATATCAGTTGGACCATCACTTGGTCGTGAATCAATTGAGAGAAGTGTAAGAGCTGCAATGTTTGGTGCACTTCTTGTTTTTATTTATATGATAGCAGTTTATAAAGTATCAGGTATTATTGCTGATTTGACCCTAATAATTAATATTGTGCTTCTTATGGCGTTCATGGCAATTTTTAGAGCAACTCTCACACTTCCGGGTATTGCTGGTATTATTTTGACAATTGGTATAGCAGTAGATGCCAATGTAATAATTTTTGAGAGAATAAAGGAAGAAATTAAAACAGGTAAAACTTTGGGTGCAGCTGTTGATGGAGGTTTTGATAAAGCTTTCAGTACAATATTTGACTCAAACGTTACCACTATTCTCACAGCTGTTATTTTATACATGTTTGGAACAGGTCCGGTAATGGGATTTGCTGTAACTCTCGTAATTGGAACTGCAATTAACCTGTTTACCGCTATTTTTGTTGTTAAAAATATTTTTAAACTGCTTACAGGCATATTAAAAGTAAAAAAATTGAGCATGTGAGGTGGTGTTTATGACTAATATACAATTTATTAAAAGAAAAAATGTAGCTTTTACAATTTCAGCTCTGCTGATTATTATAAGTGTTTGGTCTCTGCTGACAAATGGCTTGAATTATGGAATTGATTTTTCAGGTGGAACCCTTCTTCACTATGGATTTGAAAATCCTGTTGATGAAAACACAGTAAGAGAAATTCTTGATGAAATGGGACTTCCTGGAGTTATTCAGAGAGTTTCAGATGGTAAAAATGAAATTATTATTACCACATCTTATCTTAATGAAGATTTGAAAAGACAGCTGAAAACAATACTTATTGAAAAAACAGGTGAAATTTCCGAAGATGGTATTAAAAGAGAAACAGATATTGGACCAACAATAGGAAATGAGCTTAAGAAAAATGCAATGAATGCAATTTTATGGGCAATTATTGCAATTTTAGTTTACATTTCTTTCAGATTTGATTTTAAATATGCAGTCTCTGCTATTATTGCACTTATTCATGATTCTATTGTCACAATAGGTGTGCTTTCTCTGCTTTTCAGAGAAATCAACAGCACAATAATTGCAGCTTTTCTTACCCTTCTTGGTTATTCTCTGAATGATACAATAGTTATCTGTGACAGAATAAGAGAAAATAAATCAAGAATGAAAAACATTCCTTATGATGAAATGGTAAATACAAGTATTAATCAATCTCTTACCAGAACAATACATACTTCGCTTACCACACTTTTTCCAGTAACAATACTGTATTTTTTTGGTGGAGAAATTCTTGAAAACTTTGCATTAGCTCTTCTTGTTGGTGTGATTATTGGAACCTATTCCTCAATTTTTTTAGTAAGCCCAATTCTTACAACTTGGAATAAAGGAAAGATAGTTAAATGAAATTACTTGAAATAGACGAAATTGATGTTGAACTTATTGAACTTGCTAAAAATGCAAGAAAAAAATCGTACAGCCCCTACTCGAAATTTGCTGTGGGGGCAGCGGTTTTTGATTCAGAAAAAGGAATGTTTTCAGGTGCAAATGTTGAGAACAGTTCATACGGATTAACAGTTTGTGCCGAAAGAATCAGTATATTCAAAGCAATTACCGAAGGTTGCAGAAATATTAAAAAAATCGCAGTTATTGCAGATACTGACGATGAGTTTGTTTCTCCATGTGGAGCATGTCGTCAGGTTATTTTTGAATTTGGCGAAGATATAGAAGTTGTAATGACTAATCTTAAAGGAAATACAAAAAAAGTTTATATTAAAGATTTACTTCCATACGGTTTCAAATTATGAAAAAAATTTTCATCACACTTGTTTTAGCTTACTGTTTTTCTCTGCAGGCAGATTCTTATTATGAAAAACTCGGGATTAAAACAGGTGTGATGAAAGAACTCTACAATCAGCTTATTGATAATTACATTGATAACAACTTTTCTTCTGATTTTATCGAAAATTATATTAAAGCTTCTGAAGAATATGTTGAGACAATTTTAAACAAATCCTACTTCTATATTGAAAAAGTGATTGATATTCCCTATATGGCAGACAGAGTGGTTAAAGTTGGCGGGAATCGATTTATTTTAACCTGTTTCGATTATTTTGTTCTTATTGAAATATCTGATAACAACATAAAAGAAATTTTCCGCTCAGGTGATATTGGTACAATATACGATATAAATGTTATTGATATGGATTATGATGGTCAACCTGAAGTTGTTTTATTAACTTCAAGAGGATTTTATTCATATAATTATCACAATAATAAAATGGAATTTGGTTACAGAACGTTTAATGAGTATGGACTGGATTCTATTTATAAACTGAATATGGCAGGTCGAAATCATCGTATCGCTGGCATGGTTATTCAGGAAAAAGATGCAGTTACCGGAACATGGCAGAATTTTCTCTATTTTTTTAACTGGATATTTCCAGGCATGGACAGAAGAGAGAAAATTTTTGAAAATCCAGTTGAAGGAATGCTTTTTTTTATGGATTTAACAAACGATGGTAATAGTGAAATAATCCAGATAGATGAGATTATGGGTAAAAATCAGCTTTCAGTTTATAAAAAAAATCTTAATGGAAATTATGTTTTTGATAAAAAAAGTGAGCTTGTTGATATAAATATACTGCAAGCTTCAAATTTCAGAGAGAAAATTTATATTCTGACACCCTCTGGAATATTTAATGCAGAATACAACGCTGAAAACTTGATAATTGAAAGGAATTTTTTTAATATTAATGGAAGTGTTTTTTTTGATGTAATTAGTGAAGATTATATATGTGTGTTGACTCTTGAAAGAAAAATATATTTTTTAAAAAAATTAAATTAAGGAGGGAACGCGTGAAGTTTACAGTTTCCAAATCCGATTTCAGTGAAATATTAGGTTTTTTAAAAGGTGTTATTCCTCAGAATTCTGCAATGCCTACAGTATTAAATTTTTACGTAAAAGCATTGTCGGATAAACTTGAGATTATAGGAACGAATCTTGAAAATACCATTAAATTATCATGCAGTGCTAAAGTTGATGTCGAGGGTGAAATAATACTTCCTTACTCTTTTGTTTCTGAAACAGTAATGAATATCCCTTCAAGTGCTAATCTTGAATGTGAAGTTAAAAAAGATTTTTTTCATATAAATGCATTAAACTCAAAATATAAATTTGTTTATGCAAAAACTGATGATTTCCCTATGCCTCCTGAATTTTCTGAAAAAAAACATATTACAATAGGTTGTGATATATTAAAAAATGCAATCAAAAAAACTTTGTTTGCAGCATCAACTGACAAAACATCAAGAATACATCTGTCTGGCTTGAATTTCAAGCTTATGCAGAATGTGCTTAATGTTGCAGCAACAGATGTCAGAAGACTTTCCTATATAAAAATACCAGTTTCTTCAGATGATGAATTCAGTTTTACAGTTCAGGCTGAAACCCTTAAAGAAGTTAGAAAACTTTGTGAAAAATACAGTAATGTAGATATAATTCTTACAGAAAATGAAAATCAGATAGTTTTCAGATTTGAAAATACTATATTTTTCTCAAAACTTCTTGAGGATGAGTTTCCTGATTATCTTTCAATAATACCAGATAATTTTGTTTCAAGACTTGTTATTCCAACAGATAAATTCAGAGATATGCTTAAAATGGCAAGACCTGTTGCAAATGCTGCAAGTGTTAAATCAATAATTGTAAAACTTGAAAATTCTCAACTCGGAATTAAAGCTGAAGCTGAGGAACAGGGTGAATTTGAAACGTTTTATCAGGTTGTTTCAGAAGGGGATAATGCTGAAATTAACTTTAATATTGAATATATTATGCAGGCAG
>JBAZDD010000026.1:0-16130 GCA_041654635.1 Candidatus Muiribacteriota bacterium | reverse complement strand
CAGCGAAAAACTATCAAGAGTTGTATGGCCGGAATTTGATATTGAAGTATTTTTGAGTAAAGTTTCAGAAAAATCTTTCCCTTTTAAAAATGTATGTATTCAGGTTACCAAAAATAAAAATTCTCTTAAAAATGCACTTGAATTATTAAAGGAAATCAGAAAAATCGTTGATAATAAAGTTTCTATAAGTGTATCAGCTGATTTTATACATAATCAGGAGCTGATTAATGAATTTTTTCAATCTGGATTATCAAGACTTGGTATAGCAATAGACTGTGTAAGTTCTGATAAATACAGTATTATAAAAAATGGAAATTACAATGAAAAATTGAATTTTTTATTATCTGTTAATTCAAAATATCCAGGAAGAATATCAACACATGCAATTGCTGGACTTGGCGAAACTGCTTTTGAAATCATGAATTTTATTGATATAATGATTAAAAATAAAATTGAAACTGCTCTTTTTGCTTACACCCCGGTAAAAAATAAAAATACAAATTTACTTTTGAAAAAATCGCCTGAAATTTTATATTATAGACTTGTTCAAGCTTGTTTTTATCTTATGAAAAAAAATATAATAAAAATCGAAAACATTGAATTTGATGAAAATGAATTTTTTAAAAAAATAAAAATCCCTGATAATGAGAAGTTAAGAGCGATTTTAAAGGGAGATTTTTTAAAAACTACTGGTTGTAGAAATTGTAATCGACCTTTTTATAATGAAAAAGTTAATTCGTTGTGGTATAATTTCCCAAGAAGTCCTTATGATGAAGAAATCGAAACTCAGATACAGATGATTGAAAACTATTTTAATTAAAAAATACAGGGTATATTGTCAATGTTTGCAAAACTTAGAGGAAGAATATGGATATTAGTGTTTTATGTTTTCCTTATTTGTTTTTTTTCATGGTTTTATTCTAATTTCTATTCTTATAAAGTAATTGACCGGTATAATAGTGATGGTATGTTTAAAAATCTTTTTTTTGATATTAATTATAATACATTGTGGCTGGAAAAAAAATATCCTGATTATTTTTATTTTAAAGTTGATTCAACTAATAAATGGAAAAAAGAAGTTTTGAATGGAAATGGTGGCAAATTTATTAACCTGTATGAAAAAAATCCTCGTGCCGGAATTATTCTGAATAATCTAAATCTGGAGCAACAGAGAGTAGTGATTAATTACTCTGATACATTTGAAGAATTTTATGGTTATTATAAAAATCCTTTATGGAATTTTGATGATTTCTATGATGATTACAGTTTTTTATATTCAGTAAGCAGAAAAGAGCCTCTTTATATGGAAGTTGAAAATAGGTTAAAAATGATTGAACATATAAAAGGTGAAGCTTTAGAATATCAAAATGATAAAGATTTATACGGTAATATATACAATACTGATTTGCCAAAAAGTGAAATTAATATTGAAGAAAAGGAAGGATTTTACTTTTTCTGCTATGATTCAAAAGGTGAATTGCAGTTTCAAACATTTATAAAAGAAAATAATATTTCATCAATATATGTAAAAGCTTATGGTGCCAACATAGCTGTTATTACTGCTTCAGATGAAAAAATAACAGTTTTTAAATCTTATAACAGAGGAAAAACTTTTGAAAAAAATGAAACAGATTTTAAGGTTAACAGTAAAAAATTATTTGTTTTATCTCATAATGCTAATTTGATGATAGTTTCTCAATCCGATAATAAACTTACTGTATATCTTTCAGAAGATCTTGGTTTTTCAACATTCAGAAAAATCGATAAAAATATAAAAAACACTGTTAAAAGTGTTGATTTTGATTTTGAAAATGGATTACTCGGCTGTCTTGAAACTGATAATACAAGGGATTTCATTGTTTTTTACAGAGTAGGTGAAGATTTAATCAAAGAAAAAATTATAGGAAACATTTATTCTGAAAGTTTAAATAACATTGTTTTTACAGGCAGAAAAAGCTTAATTTATCAGAAACAGGTATCAGATAATGAATTTATAATTGTTGAGAGAAAATACTGATGGTTAATTTTTTAACTTATGGAAACTTTGCTTCCGCAATACTTTTAGCCTATCTTTTCACACTGTTGAAATTTAATTCGCGTATTTTAAATAAATATGCTAATTTTGTGTTTTTTCTTTCAATTTTCTATTTTTTGAAATCAGTTTCTGACTTTTTTTTAACTGATATTTCACCACTTTTTATGATTGTAACTTTAGGAAGTGTTTTTTCGATTTTTGCCGACTTTAATTTTTTCAGAATTAAAAAAACAAGTCTCTACTGGTTAGCATATATAATTACAATAACTGGTATTTTTTTATCAGGTTATTCAGATTTTATTCATGAATACAACAGAATTATTCTAGGAATACCAGTTTTTATACTGATTTTTTATTTTTGGGATTTGAGAAAGGATTTTTCATTAATTTCTGTGTTTGTAATGATTTTTACAGTTATTTTGATTTTTTCTCATTTTGTTATAGGTGATTATTCGATAATTTTAAGAATTACTTTTCTTGTTTTAATCTGTCTTTTTTACCCTGCATTTTATAGAAAAATTGATAACACAGAGTTTTTAAAAATCGAGCGTATTTTTCTTTTTTATATTTATTTTTTCTCCGTGGTAATTTCGCTTGTGGGGGGGAAAATATTTTATGATCAGGTAACAAATTATACTGTAAATGAAATTCTTGCTGAGGCAAATATTAATATTAATACAATAAAAACCCGTTTTGATTCAGAATTTGAAAAAGCAAGGCATGCTGTGAAAAAAATTGCAGAGCTTCCCATAATAAGAAAAAATATTGAAGATAAGAATTTTGATAATATATCAGTTAATGAAGAGTTGAAAAAAATTCAGGAAGTACTTGATGCAGGTATAGTTTATATTATGGATTATGAAGGAAATACTGTTTTTTCTTCTGATTATCTTGAAAGTATAACATTGAAAGGAAATAATTACAGTTTCAGACCTTATTTTACTGAAGCATTAAATGGTCAATATTATGATTATTTTGCACTTGGGGTAACAACAAATCTGAGAGGTTTTTTTACAAGTGCTCCAGTTTTTGATTCTCAAAATAATATTTCTGCTGTGGCAGTAGTAAAAATTGACATTGATTTTCTTGAAAATTTTTTAATCGATTTTGACCCTGTTTTTTTTATTAATAATGCAAATTATGTTTTTTTAAGTAATCAGGATAATTTGATTCTGGATTATTTTGATTATAATTTGAATAAAATAGATGATTTTTTTAAATTTAATAAAATTTTATTTAATAGAAAAATTTATCATGCTGAAATAATAAGATATACAGAAGAATGGAATTTTCTTTATTTTAAAAATCTCCGTAAATTAAATGATTATCAGCTTTTTGTAATCTTTTTAATTTTAATTTTTGAAATATTGATTCAATTGTTTTTTACCGCATATCTTCGTGAACAGATTTTTGTAAAATCAGTAATAGTTTCGGAAAAAAAATATAGAACACTTTTTGAAAATTCTCCAAATCTTATAGCACTTCTTGATAATGATTTCAATTTTATTGAATGTAACAGAAAATTTGTCTGGCTGGCAGGTTATTCATCCTCGGTTCTTGAAAGAAAAAATATTTTTGATTTTTGGGGTCAGAAAGAAAATTTAAAAACGGATTCTGTAAAAAAAATGATTCTTGAAGGAAAGACATTTATTAAAGAAATTTATTTTTATAATTCTACAGGACAGAAAAAAAATCTGCTTGCAATGACCAGTCCAATTGATAAGAATAATATTATTTTTATTGGTGTAGATATAACAGAAGAAAGAAGAATGGAAAAAGAACTTTTTGAAGAAAAAGAAAGGCTGGCAGTTTCTCTTGATTCTATAAGTGAAGGGGTTATAAGCACAGATACTGAAGGTAAAATTTTAATATGTAACAAATTTGCTTCAAAAATTCTTGAAGTGGATTCACACATGTGTATTGGTCTTAATGTAAATGATATTCTTTCAGTTTATGTATCCAGTCGTAAAGTTGATATTGTCAATGATGTTATCGATTCAGGAGTTGAAAAAAATATTTTTCATGAAGCATTTATTACAGAAAATAAAATACCTGCAATAATTACAGTAGCGCCACTTGTGGATAATTATGGAGAATTTACAGGAGTGGTTATTGCATTCAGGGATATAAGATATGAAAAGAAAATTGAATATGAAATGATAAACCTTCAAAAGCTTGAATCAATAAGTCTTTTTGCTGCGGGAATAGCCCATGATTTTAATAATATTCTTACCTCAATTCTTGGAAATATATCGGTTGCTATAAAAAATTCTCATGGTGAACTTAAAATTAAAAATTATCTTTTAAATGCAGAAAATGCCTGTAAAAACGCAAGAGAACTTACCATGCAGCTTCTGACCTTTGCAAAAGGAGATAAACCCCAGAAAGAACTATTAAATATTAATAAAATATTAAGAGAAACTGCTTCTTTTTCAGTTAGAGGATCAAAATGCACTCTTAAAATCAATATTGATGAAAATTTATGGATGATTGAAGGAGAATCAGGAAAAATAAAACAAGTTATAAATAATATCATAATAAATGGTTGTCAGGCAATGAATGATATTGGAACAATTGAAGTAAAAGCAGAGAATATTATACTTGACAGCATTAATTCCCCAACAGGAGAAAAAGGTAATTTTATTAAAATTTCAATTTCTGATACTGGTGAGGGTATTGATGAGGAAAATATTAAGAAAATATTTGACCCTTATTTTACAACCAAAGAAAAAGGTACAGGGCTTGGTCTGGCCACAGTAAATGCTATTGTAAAAAATCATGGAGGACTAATCAAGGTAAATTCTGAAAAAAAATCTGGAACAACTTTTGAAATTTATTTTCCAGGAATTATAAAAGAGTTAAAAATACTTGAAGGAGAGACTGAAGTTTTATCTATTGACGGCAAGGGAAGTGTACTGATAATGGATGATGAAAGCGACATCAGAGAAGTTCTCGGATTAATGCTGTCAGAATTCGGGTTTACAGCAGAATATGCAGCCAACGGTGAAGAAGCGATAAAGAAATATTCAAAAGATAAATTTAAATTTGTTATGCTTGATATTACAATAAAAAATGGAATGGGTGGACTTGAAACTTTTGAAAAATTAAAAGAAATTGACCCTGAAATTAAAGCAGTTGTGTCAAGTGGATACAGTAAAAAAAATATATCTTCAAACTATTCTGAACTGGGTTTTATAGGATATATATCGAAACCTTTTACAATAGAAGAACTTGGAAACATTATTTCAAAGATAAAATTCTGAACGCCTGTCTTCAAAAAGATTATTAAAAGGATTTAAGGATTTATTTCTTGCTTCAACATGATTTAATTCACAGATTGATATTTGAGGCTGGTTTTCAGAAGCTTTAATTAAAATATCACCGTTTGGAGCAATAATTTCACTTAAACCAATAAAGTTAAAATTTATATTATTTCTATTTTCTGTTCCGATTCTGTTAGAAAGAATATAAAAAACATGATTTTCAATGGCGCGGGTAACAGCTGCTGCCGGGCAGTAAGGAAGCACAAGGTTTGAAGAATGACAGATTATATCTGCGCCTTTAAGAGAGAGAGTTCTTGCTGATTCTGGAAAAATCCAGTCAAAACATATCATTAACCCGAGTTTAATACCATTTTCAATTTCAACAACTAAAAAACCAGAATCGCCAGGTGAGAAAAAAAGATTTTCTCTGTTAAATAGATGAGTTTTTCTGTAAACAGCTTTAGTTTTCCCCTTTTCAATAACAGCCTGAGAGTTGAAAAATTTATCTTTATCTTTTTCCGGAAAACCAAAAACAACTGTGAGATTATTTTTTTTGGATATATAAGAAAGCCCTTCAAATGTATAACCTCTGTCAATTTCCTCTGAAAGATGTCTTACTTCAGTTTTGTCTATAAAATTATAACCCGTGGCAAATAGTTCAGGAAGAACAATAACAGCATCAGAATATTTTTCAAGTATAGAAATTATGTTATCAACATTCTGCTTCAGTTCGCCAAATATTGGGTTGTTTTGAATAAAACCTGCTTTCATAAAAATATTGTAACAAATTAAATTTTTTTCATCAAGAAAAATAGTCTAATCACCGATATTGTCAATATGAAAAAATATATAAATTTTATTTTTTATATTCTGTTATTTTATTTTGTTTCTTCTAACGGATTTGAATTAGTAATTTTAGAAGATGATTATAAATATATAAATTCACAAAGCTTGCTATCTTCGCCATATTATGAACTTATCGATGAAATAGGAAAAAAAGGCGATGGTGATGGTGAGTTTTTTTTCCCTCAGGGCTTAAGCATTGATGATTTTGGCAGACTTTATGTGGCTGATACAGAAAATAATAGAATAAGTGTGTGGAGAAACCGTGAGTTTTTATATAACATAGCCGATTCTGGAAAAATTCAGGCTATTAGAAGTATTCCCGGAACAGACCGAATATTGATTTCAGATAGTAAGTCCTATTCAATAAATATTTTATTCAGAGATGGTTACAAAATAATGAGTTATGGTGGAAAACAGGGTTTCAGAGAGTTTAATTTTTCTTTTCCAAGTGGAGTTTTTTTTGACAGACATTACAATATATTTGTTACAGACAGATTAAATGATAATATTAAAAAAATAGACAGGTTTTCAAACATTGTCAGAGAATATTCAAAATCGGGACTGAAAAGAGGGGCGCTCAATCAGCCGGTTGATATTTATGTCAATCGTGATGATGAAATTTATGTAGTAAATCATGGAAATGACAGAGTTGATGTTTTTTCTTCAGATTTTGATTTTTTGTTTTCAATTGGTGAAAGAGGTTCGAATCCGACTCAATTCCGTGGTCCTTATGGTATTTCAGGCGATTCAGAAGATAATATTTATGTATGTGATCAGTTTAACGGAAGAATTCAGAAGTTTGATAAAAACGGAATATTGTCAGCAGTAATTGGAAAAGGTATATTAAAACAACCCAGGTTTGTGACAGTCGATGCTTCTGGTATTGTTTATGCAAGTGATGTAGAACTCAACAAAGTAATGGTATTTTCTCCTGACATGTTCGGATTGGGAAGAACAAGTCTGATTGAAGGAGATTATGAGAAAGCAGTAAAGTTTTTTGAATATGCATTAAAAATTGACAAAAATAATATTAATTCATATTATTATACTGCATACAGTTTTTATAAACTGAATAATTATGCAAAAGTAAAAGAAATTTTATCTTTGCTGGAGTTGATTTCTCCTGAAAGTCGTTCTTATGAATTGACTAAAACATTGGTTAATAAAATTGAAAAATGGGGCAGGTAAGAAAAAATGAGCGAAAAATTTAACTTTAGAATATCGGAACCTGTAGATGGAATAATAATAATTCATTTTTCAGGAGAGTTGACTGAAGAAACAGATTCAAAAATAAGAAGTGATATTAAAGATTTTATTTCAAAAGAAAAAAAATTTTATATTTTTAATATGAGAGAACTTAATTACATCAATTCCAGCGGTCTTGGATTTTTAGCTTCCACTTTAAAGAATGTTAGAAAAATTCATGGTGATATTAAACTTGCTGAAATAAAACCAATGATAAGAAATATTCTCGATATTTCAAAGCTCACAAAAGTGTTTGATGTATTCAACAAAGAAGAAGAAGCCTTAAAGGCTTTGAGCGCAAATATTGACAGAAATGTTTACTGACAGTTTTTTTCTTCTCGGCGGTAATGTTTCAAAATCACTTTCTCCTGAAATATATAATTTCCTTTTTAAACATTTTAATCTGAAAATGAATTATTCCGGATTTTCTATTGACAAAAATAATTTTGAGAGTTTAATTAATATTTTAAAAAAAATACCTGAAATAAAAGGGTTTAACATTACGTATCCTTACAAAGAGCATGCTTTGAAATTTACTTTACCTGATGCTGAGGCCAAAATCATTGGCGGAATTAATACAATAGTAAAAAAAAATAACGATTTTTATTCATTTAACACTGATGGTATGGGTTTTGTAAAATTTGCAGGTAAGAATTATTTAAAAAACACAAATAGTATTGCCATTCTTGGAACAGGAATAACCGGAAGAAGTATTGCGTATAATATCAGAAAAAAATATGCTGATTCAAAAATAACTTTTTTTTCAAGAAATAAAACAAATATACAAAATAAAAATTTTTTTAACTCCTTTTTTTTTGATATAATAAACTATGAAAAATTTAATTGCAGCGACTTTGATTTAATAATTAATGTTACACCGGTATGTTTTGATGACCTTAAATTGAATATGGAAACTTTTTGTGGTAAGATTTTCGATATAAATTATTTTAACTGTAAAAATTCTTATGGCGGGGGTGTTGATTTGCTCACAGGGCAGGCTCTTCTTAATTTTGAAATTTTTACCGGGATAAATGCCGATAATTTGTATGAACAAATAAAAACAAATTTGTTAGAGGTGGAATAATATATGGTGATGCCAAAAAAAAGGCTGAGAATTGGTGATGCTCTTTTAGAAGAAGGTCTGATAGACGAAGAACAGCTTCAAAAAGCTCTTCAGCTTCAGAAAAAAACTGGTAAAAGGGTTGGAAAAATTCTTGTTGAGATGGGACTTGTATCTGAACAGGATATGGTAGAAGCACTTGCAAAACAGATGAAGATTCCTTATGTGAATCTATCAACGTATCTTATAGACCCTGCTATTGCCAGAACAATTCCTGAACACATTGCAAGAAGATATCAGCTTATCCCAATTAATAAAGTAGGGAACAAGCTGACCGTTGCCATGGTTGATCCTCTAAATATTCTGGCAATTGATGATATACAACTTATGACAGGATTATCTGTAAAGCCTGTTGTTGCAACATCAACCGATATAAATAATGCTCTTGATAATGCATTTGGAGCTGACAGCCAGGTTAGTAACCTTATTGATGACCTTTCTGAAATTGGAAAAGGAAAAGAAGATGTTGATAATCTTGATGAGCTTGATGCAGAACTTGGCGAAAATGATGCTCCAATCATAAAACTTGTTAACCTTCTTATATCCCAGGCGGTTGAGGGAGGGATTTCTGATATTCATGTTGAGCCTTATGAAAAAGATTTGAGAATAAGATTCAGATATGATGGTGTGCTTCATAATAGAATGAATCCTCCTAAAAAAGCTCAGGCAGCTATTACCTCAAGAATAAAAATTATGTCCAAGCTTGATATTGCTGAAAAAAGACTTCCTCAGGATGGAAGAATTAAAATAAAAGTTAACGGAAAACCTATTGACCTTCGTGTATCAACACTTCCAATGGTTTTTGGTGAAAAAATCGTAATGAGAATTCTTGATCAGACAAACCTCAATGTTGACCTTACAAAATCTGGATTTGAGCCTGAATCACTAAAAAGATTTGACAGAGCAATTGGTCAGCCAAATGGAATTGTTCTGGTTACAGGTCCAACAGGTTCAGGAAAATCAACCACACTTTATTCGGCTCTGCATAAATTGAATACACCAGATGTTAATATAATGACAGCTGAAGACCCAGTTGAATACAATCTTCATGGAATAAACCAGGTTCAGTGTCGTCCTGATATTGGGCTTACATTCTCCGCTGCATTGAGATCTTTTCTTCGACAGGATCCTGATATTATCATGGTGGGAGAGATTCGAGACTATGAAACAGCTGAAATTGCTATTAAAGCATCACTGACTGGTCATCTTGTTTTATCAACACTCCATACAAATGATGCACCATCAACGGTAGGAAGACTTATAGATATGGGTGTTGAGCCTTACATGGTTGCAACTTCTGTTATTCTTGTTCAGGCTCAGCGACTTGTAAGAACTATATGTAAAAACTGTAAAATGGAATTCAAACCTAAACCAGAAATGGTAAAAATGCTTGGTATTACACCTGAATTGCTTGTAAAAGCAGGGTTAAAAAATATAGATTTGAACAACCTTATTTTCTATAAAGGAAAAGGCTGTGAAATGTGTAATAATGAAGGATATAAAGGAAGAATTGGTATTTTTGAAATTATGCCTATAAGTGAAAGTCTTAAAGAAATGATTATTCAGAAAAAATCAATCATGGATATTACAAGAAAAGCCAGGGAGGAAGGAATGCTTACACTGAGAGAATCTGCATTAAGAAAACTTCTTCTTGGTATTACAACAGTTGAACAAGTAACAGCAGTTACCATAGGATAAAGCAGGGGGATTAAATGTTTGTATTAAATGATTTATTAAATCTGGTTATTGATAATGAAGCTTCCGATTTGCATCTTACAGTCGGTTCGCCTCCAATTATAAGGGTTGACGGTGAATTAATCGCGACCGATCTTGATATTCTTACTCCAATGGACACAAGAAGTCTTATATATAATATGCTTAATGCAGATCAACAGAAAGAATTTGAAGAAAGAAAAGAACTTGATTTATCCTATTCTGTACATGGATTTGGAAGATTCAGGGTAAATGTATATAAACAGAGAGGGTGTATTGGAGCTGCTTTCAGGGTAATACCATCTAAAATTCCAGGACTTGATGAGCTGAGTCTTCCTGATAAAGTAGCGGATTTTGCGAAACTTCCTAAAGGGCTGGTTCTTGTTACAGGACCAACAGGTTCTGGAAAGTCAACCACGCTTGCAGCTGTTATCGATTTAATAAATAAAACAAGAAAATGTCACATTATTACTATTGAAGATCCTATTGAATATCTTCACTATCATAAAAAATCAATTATTAATCAGCGTGAACTTGGAGCTGATACCAATAGTTTTACAGAATCGCTTAAGCATGTTTTAAGACAGGACCCGGATGTTATTCTTATTGGAGAAATGAGAGACCTTGAAACTTTTGAATCCGCACTTACTCTTGCAGAAACCGGACATCTTGTTTTTGCAACACTTCATACAACTGATGCTGCACAGACAATAAACCGTATTATTGACGTATTTCCTTCTTATCAGCAGCAGCAGATTAGAACTCAGCTATCATTTGTTATTCAGGCGGTTATTGCTCAGAATCTTCTTCCAGTTGCAAGTGGTAAAGGACGAATTCCAGCCTGTGAAGTATTGATTAATAATTCTGCGGTTCAGAACCTTATACGTGAAGCAAAAGTACATCAGATTTATACAGTAATGCAGACAAGTCAGAATATTGGAATGCAGACTTTTGAACAGAGTCTTGCTTCTTTATACAGTAAAGGACTTATTACAATGGAAACAGCTTTGAAATCAACCATGTATCCAGATGAGTTGAAAAGAATGCTTAAATCCAGTGTTTAATATTGGTACTGATAAAGTAAACATTAATTTTATTTTTACCGCAGTCCGATAATATTGATGATACTATTTTTTTAAGACCTAAGATAGGAGATTTATTTATGCCTAAATTTATTTATAAGGTCAAAACTCGAGACGGAAAAACTCTGTCGGGAGAAATTGACAGCGACAGCAAAGAACTGGCTATAGCCAAGCTTAAAGAAAAAGGTTATTATATTGTCGGTCCTCTGAAGGAAAAAAATAAAGAACTTACCTTGTTCAAAAAGAAAGTTCACTCAAGTGAAGTTTCAATTTTTGCAAGACAGTTTGCTACAATGATAGGCTCAGGTGTTGTTCTTATAAGATGTCTTTCAATTATGGAAGATCAGGTTGAAAATCCAGTTTTCAGAGAAATTATTGCCCAAGTTAGAGCAGATGTTGAAGCTGGTTCAACATTTTCGTCAGCACTCGCCAGACACCCTGATGTTTTCACCCCACTTTTCTGTGACCTTGTAAGAGCAGGTGAAGCAGGTGGTATTCTTGACCAGATTCTTGAAAGACTTGCAAATTATCTTGAATCATCAGAAGCACTGAAAGCTAAAGTAAAAGGTGCGTTGACTTATCCAGCTGTTGTTATGTCAGTTGCGGTAATAGTTGTAATTTTCCTTATTACTTTTGTATTACCTAACTTTAAAGCGATTTTTGAAGGTATGGGTGATGCTGAACTTCCTCTTCCTACAAGATTATTGATGGGTTTATCAGATTTCATGGCAGAATATTTTATTTTCCTGGCTATTTTAGGTGGCTTTGGAATATTTGCAATTAAGAAATTTTTTGACACAAAACAGGGAAGAAGAATTCTTGATACTTACTCATTGAAAATGCCAGGGTTTGGAGTACTTTTGAGAAAAGTTGCGGTTTCAAAATTCACCAGAACACTGGGTACGCTGATTGCAGCCGGTGTTCCAATTTTACAGGCTCTTGAAGTTACAGCAAGTACAGCAGGAAACGTTATTATTTCAGAAGCTGTATTAAAAACAAGAGTTTCAATTAAAGAAGGTGAAAGTATTTCAGAACCTCTTAAAGCAAGTAAAATATTCCCGCCAATGGTTATACAGATGATAGCAGTTGGTGAAGAAACTGGTGAACTTGACGTAATGCTTAGAAAAGTAGCGGATTTTTATGATCAGGAAGTTGATACAGCCGTAAAAGGATTGACATCAATTATCGAGCCGGTAATCATTGTTTTCATGGGTGTTGTTATCGGTGGTATTGTTCTTGCGATATTTATGCCAATGCTTGAAATGATTAATCAGGCGAGCAACTGAGAAACGCGGATGAAACGCGGATGAAACGCGGATGAAACGCGATAAAACCTTAAAAATAAAGGATTCAGATTGTGATTGAACTTATAGAGAAAGTTAATACCTCATATTCAAATTTAAAACAGGAAATCAATAAAGTAATTGTAGGACAGGAAGAAATTCTCAAACTTATGCTGATTTCTCTCATGACAAGGGGGCATTGCCTTATTGTCGGAGTTCCAGGACTTGCAAAAACACTTATGGTATCAACTATGGCTCAATGTTTAGGGCTTGATTTTAAAAGAATACAGTTTACTCCTGATTTAATGCCTTCTGATATCACTGGCAGTGAAATAATTGAAGAAAATGCAGAAAAGGGAAGATATTATAAATTCATAAAAGGTCCAATATTTTCAAATATTGTACTTGGGGATGAAATCAACAGAACTCCGCCAAAAACCCAGGCTGCCTTATTACAGGCAATGCAGGAAAGGACAGTTACAGTAAATGGAGTAAATTATTCTCTTGATGAACCATTTCTGGTTCTGGCAACCCAGAATCCTATTGAGCAGGAAGGAACGTATCCTCTTCCAGAAGCTCAGCTTGACCGCTTTATTTTTCAGATTGATATTACTTATCCACAGAGGAATGAAGAGATTGATATTGTTAAAAATACAACATCAGCATATGAATATGAATTAAAAAAAGTGCTTAATCAACAGGATATTATTAATATTCAGAAAATTATTAAACAGGTTCCTGTTAGTGATGAATATGTTGAAATGGCAGTTGATATTATAAGAGCAACAAGACCTGATTCAGGAAATTCTGTTGCAAAAAAATGGCTTTCTTACGGTGCTGGTCCGAGAGCTTCTCAGTTTCTGATTCTTGCTGCAAAAGCAAATGCAATTATTTCAGGCAGATATGGCGTCACCCGTGAAGATATATTAAGTATGGTTAAACCTGTTTTAAAACACAGAATAATTTCAAATTTCAATGCTGAGGCACAAGGAGCTGGAAAAGACCAGATAATTTCTGATTTACTGGATAGTTTATGAATCTGATAGATGTAAAACAGCTATCAAGTCTAAAAAATCTTCGATTTGTTGCCAAAACTGTTGTTGAAGGTTTTCTCTATGGCTATCATAAAAGTCCCTACACAGGTATAAATATTGAGTTTTCAGAATACAGACCATATTCTTTTGGTGATGAACTTAAAAATATTGACTGGAAACTGTGGGGAAAAACAGACAGACTTTATGTTAAGAAATTTGAAGAAGAAACCAATATGAGAGTATGGTTTCTTCTGGATAGCTCAAAATCAATGTTTTTTACAGGAAGTGATGAAATTTCTAAAATATTTTTTGCTAAAGCAATATGTGCCGCATTGAGCTACATTTTTTTACATCAGCAGGATAGCGTGGGAATAGCAGATTTTTCTGATAAAATTAACAATATTATACCAATAGCTTTAAAAAGTGGTCAGTTTGCGAGAATAATAAATTTTCTGACAGATTTAAACTGTGATGGAAAAACAGATATGGATAAAACCTTTTCCTATTTTTCACATATTGCTTCAAGAAGAGGACTGATAATAATAATTTCAGATTTTCTTGAAAAGAAAGAAAATATTATCAGAGCATTAAATTATTTTAAAAGTAAAAAAAATGAAATAATAGTATTTCATATTTTTTCACCTGATGAAAAAAATTTTCCTTATAGACAGGAAATGCTTTTCATAGACCCTGAAACAGGTGAGAAAATCCATGAAAATGGTGAAAATATCAGAAAAAATTATATTCAGTATTTTAATGAAAATGTTGATGATATACAGAAAATATGCCATGAGAAAAAAATTAAATTTAAAAGCATATCCACATCAGATGATATTGTAAAAGTTTTAGGAGAGGTCTTCAGATAGTAAAATGAACTTTTTGTATGAAAATTTTCTATATTATTTAATTCTATGCTTAATCCCAGTTTTGTTTTATATTTTAAGAAAACCGGATGTGCCAGTTATTTTAATTCCAACAATTCAATTTATTAAAAAGGCAGGTTCTAAAAGAAAAAAAATATTTAATATTAGACAGTTTATAATGCTTCTGCTGAGAATTTTTTCTATTGTTTTTTTTGTTTTAGCAATAAGTTCGCCAGTATTCAGAAGTATGTTTTTTCATGGAAACAGCATGGTTTATATTGTTGTTGATAATTCATTATCAGTAAATTCAAAATTTGAAAATGTTGAAGAGTATAAAAAATATATTAATCAATTCATTGATAATATGAATATTAAAAATACAGTTTTTGTATTCAGAAATTCTATTGATTACAGCTTCAGTTTAAATCGTGATTTATCGAGAATAGAATTTGTAGAATGTTATTTTTCCTTAAAGGAAGCTGTTGAATATTTATACACAAGGTATGAAAATGCAGAAAATATCATTGTTGTAAGTGATATGCAGCAGAGTATTTTTTCAGGTTTAAATCAAAATATTCTTGATAGAATAAATTTTGTAAAAATTAAAAGTCAGAATCGGTCTAATATTTTTATTAAAAAAATTGAATACAATCGTTCAAGCTTTATCAATAATATTGAAAAAATAATAGTTGAGATTGAACACAGTGGTGAAAAAAACATTGCAACCGGAAAAATATCTCTATTTAAAGAAAATACACTTACAGATTATAAGCTAATTACAGTTGAAAATAATAAAAATGTTGTTGTAGAATTTGAAACTGACAGACTTTCAACTGGTTTTAATAATTTTAGAATTGAAATCGAAGGTGACGATTTTATTCAGGATAACATACATTACTGTGCAATATATGCAAGAGATAAAATAAATATTCTATATACTGGAAGCACGGTCAATTCATATCTCAGAAGAGCTCTTTTTTTTAACGAAACAATTTCACCATTTTATCTTTCGCAGATAAACAGAGCTTCGGTTGAGAGTGCTGATTTTATAATAGTTGATGATATTTCTGATATCGAAAACGAAATTGATAAATTAAAAAAAGCAATAGAAACTGAAAAAACAATATTAATTTTTCTAAATGAGGATAGAAAAAAATTTAATAATTATCTTTTTGATAATGGAATTTCACCTGTGAAACTTGTTGATAATGCAGGAGGAATAAGAAAAGTTGAAAATCATGATATTTTAGAAAAATTCAATTTTTATTTAAATAATCTTCTTGATGGTTATAAATTTGATGAAGTAACACATTATTTTGATGATAAAATTCCAGCATTAATAAATAAAAAAACTCAATCATATGATATTTATTTTTATAATATGTTATTTAATGAAAATACCACTGATTTTATACTTTCGCCATACTTTGTATATTACTGGTATGATTTTTTAATATCAAAAACTTCAAATAACAATCATATAATTTTTGCTGATAATTATGCATTTATACCTGGATTTAATAATAGAAAAGAAAAAATTCTACCTGGATATTATTATTTTGAAAATAAAATGCTTGTTTCAAACATTCCACTTAGTGAAAGTTATGCTTATTTCAGGGAATATGACAGCGAAATATCAACTTATG
>JBAZDD010000025.1:0-16498 GCA_041654635.1 Candidatus Muiribacteriota bacterium | reverse complement strand
TTACGAGAGAGGAGAGTCCTACTGTAACAGAGATTCTTGATAAAAATACTTTAAGTAAAAATTCTATTTTCTATTATAACGGGCATGGTACTTTACATGAACGCAGAGCAGCGGTAGTTGATACGGACTATTTTTTTGATATACATGCATATAGACCGTTCTGGAATGATAATTTAGAAGGTTTTGAAATAACACCCAAAGATATTAAAGCACTTGAACTACCGGAATATGAACTTGTATTTCTTAATGCATGTGGCTCAGGGTATAAATCCGGTTATAAGGATATATCTTTTGAAGAGGCTTTCAATACAAAGGCATATATGGGGTGGAAGACATCTCCGATTGCTCAGCGGATTGTAAAATATGGTAAATTGTTCTTTGAGGAATGTGCAAAAAAAGATAATGAGGGCAAAAAATTGAATGTTTATGATTCTGCTTATAGAGTTATAGATGAATTTGATGGATTAATAAATGAAAATCTGTATGTTAACGATGGTGCAAAGGGGTTGATTTTGGGTGAGTAAGAGAAGACTTTTAATTTTTATATCATATTTAATTCTGACAAGTATTACTAATTTTGGAAACAGTAATTCATATAGTGATTTTTTTAAGAAGAAAACTTTCAGTATTGCTGAAAATCTTAATATTATTGAAAATGAAAGTGAATTTCCGGAAGTTTATGTTAAAAAAAGAAAATATTGGGAGTTTTATCGTAAAGAAATGATTGAGACTCAGGTTTGGGATGATCAGGTTTTTCTTTTCTGGATGAATTTTGAAGTTGAAAGCAAAAAAATTATTCGAGTTACAAACGAATTTACGGATAGAGTAAAAAACAGTAAAAAAGGTGATGGAAATTTTAATGGAGAAAATTTTGATAAATATGTAATTAATTATGTAAAAAAAATACGAACTGACCTTAATATAAAAAAATTTGAATTGTGTTATATTAGTCGTCCGCAAGACAATTCATTAAATAAATTTTTTTACTATTTTTTCAGAAAATACAAAGGATATTTTGTTAATGAAAGCTTTTCTGTGGGTTTATATCCGGATGGAACTTTTTATAAATTTTTAATTAATGCAACAGATAATGAGTGTCCGGTTAATATACAAATATCCAGAAAAGAAGCTGAAAAAATTGCGTTGGATGAAATCAGGAAAAAAGCAGGTCTTTTTAACCGAATGATGTTGCTGGCTGGAAAATATAGCATTGATGTTCTTGAAAAATCTGCTGATGGACGTACCGGACGTTTTTTTGATATATCAAAACCTATAATAATTCGTCCTAACTTCGCCTATCATACCAGTAGAGAATTACAGGAAGAGATTGAGAATGGACTGCTAAAAGATGAATCCGAAAAAGTAATAAAGCATTTAAGATGGGGTGGTACAGAAAAACTGAGACTGGCATGGGTTATAAGTTTGAAGTTAAATGAGTTCAGGTTTAATGAGGATAATAATATCGTAGTATGTGTTGATTGTGAAACCGGGAAAGTATTAGGGTATTAGAATAATGGTTAAAAGATTTTATTCTATATGCGCATGCATACCCTTCTGGAATGATAATATAGGCGGAAAGAAAAGTAAAATACCTTTAAAAAACATACAATCTAAAATCTGGATTGAGAATTACTGTAAAGCAAAGAAAATATTTGACAAATGTTTTTAAATTATATATTTTAATATTGAAGTTTTAAGAAACAGGAAGGGAGCGAAAAGTTTGCAGGAATGCGTATAAAGCCCCTTCGGAATATGGGAGGATACTGTGGAAATTACTGATGTAAGAATTCGTAAAGTTACAGGTGAAGGTAAATTAAAAGCATATGTTTCAATAACTTTTGATGATATATTTGTTATTCATGACCTGAAAATTATTGAAGGAAAAAAAGGCTATTTTGTAGCAATGCCTTCAAAAAAAATGTCTAATGGTGAGTTTAAAGACACAGCTCATCCGCTTGTTACAGATGTTAGAGAAAAAATTCAGGATAAAGTGCTTGTTAAATACTCAGAAGAAACAGGCGAGGAAGCTATTTCTGCTGAAGCATAATAAAGTATATTATTCGATGGGGTGTAGCCAAGCCGGTAAGGCACAGGACTTTGACTCCTGCACGCGTTGGTTCGAGTCCAACCACCCCAGCCATGCTTAATAAAATATTCCAAAAAGCGATTCTTTAGCAGAGTCGCTTTTGTTGTTTTTCAGGAGGTCTGGTAGTGGAAGTGCTGATATTAGCAGCTGGGAAAGGCACCAGAATGAAAAGTTCAAAATCAAAAGTTCTTTTTGAAATTGCCGGAAAACCCATGCTTGCCTGGGTTATAGATTCAGTTTTACCTTTGAATGTTCAAAAAATTAACATACTTATTGGTTTTGAAGGTGATAATGTTAAAAATCAAATTTTAAATATTTATCAGCATAAAAAAGAGCTTTTTAATTTTATTGTTCAGAAAGAACAGCTTGGAACGGGTCATGCTGTTAAAACTTTTGTTGATAACACAAATTTTTCCTCAGAAAATCTGATGGTTTTATGTGGTGATACGCCAATGCTGGATAATTCTGAGCTTGAAAGTTTCAGAAAACTTCATGATAATAATAATTCAGTTGTTTCTGTAATATCAATGGTGCCTGAAGAAAATTACGGTTATGGAAGAATGGTCAGAGATGTTGAAGGAAATCTTGAAAAAATTGTTGAACAGAAAGACTGTGATGAAATCAAAGCTGAAATTAGAGAAGTAAACTCCGGTATATATATTTTTGATAAATCATTTCTTATTGATAATATAAGTAATTTATCAAACAAAAATTCACAGAATGAGTTTTATCTTACAGATATTGTTGAATTTGCCTATAAATCAGGAAAACCTGCTTCTGTTTTAAAAGGAAAATTTGAAAATTTGACTGGTATTAATGATATTCAAGCTCTTTCTGAAGCAAGAAAAGTTCTGCATATGAGAATTAACAATGAGTTAATGCTTAACGGGGTAGATATTTATTCCCCTGAAACTGTTTTTATTGACAGTTCGGTTAAAATAGAAAATGATGTTACAATTTATCCTTTTTCAGTAATTAAAGGACAATCGATTATAAAAAAAGGTTCTACGGTAGGACCTTATGCATGTATAAAAGATTCTGAGCTGGAAGGTGCCGAAATTGTTTTTTCACACGCAACTGGTGCAAAAATGAAACAGCAGAGTTCGTCAGGTCCATTTTCAAGACTTCGTGAAAAAACTGTACTCGAAGAAAAAGTTAAAACAGGAAATTTTGTTGAAATAAAAAATAGCGTATTAAAAAATAATGTTAAGGCTTCCCATCTGACTTATATTGGGGATTCAGAAATTGATGAAAACTCTAATATTGGTGCTGGTACAATAACATGCAATTATGACGGAAAAAATAAACACAAGACCAGAATCGGAAAAAACTGTTTTATTGGTAGTAATTCTACACTGATAGCTCCTCTGGAAGTTGGAGATAATTCTTTTATTGCAGGTGGTTCAGTAATAAACAAAAATGTTCCTGAAAAATCACTTGCCTTTGGAAGAGCAAGACAGGTTATTAAAACCAATTATAAAAAATGAGGTGAACATGATGGAAAAAAATGAACTTCTTTCAGTAGATGATGTTGTTGTAATATGTGGTGGTGGAAACCCTGAGTTGACAAAAGAAATTTGTACACTTTTAGGTGTTCCAAAATGTAATATTGATGTTAGTCATTTTGCTGACGGTGAGATTCATGTTCAGATATTAGACAGCGTACGAGGAAAAGATGTTTTTGTGGTACAGCCAACATGTGCTCCGGTAAGTGATAATTTAATGAAATTGCTTATAATTATTGATTCTCTGAAAAGAGCTTCTGCAGGCAGAATAACGGCTGTAATGCCTTATTTTGGTTATGCAAGGCAGGAAAAGAAAACCCGTGGAAGAGAACCTATTACCGCAAAACTGGTTTCAAATCTGCTTGTTGTAGCAGGTGTTAACAGAATACTTGCTCTTGATTTTCATACATGGGCACTTCAGGGATTTTTTGATATTCCTGTTGATCATTTTTTAGGTAGTTCACTTCTTGCAGATTATTTTGTAGCAAATAATTTTTCCGGTGATGACACAGTTGTTGTTTCGCCAGATGCTGGTGGTGTGGGTAGAGCAAGAAGTTTTGCAAAAAGACTTAGAAGTTCACTTGCCATCATCGATAAAAGAAGACCAAAACCAAATGAATCTGAAATAATGAATATTATTGGTGAAATTAATGATAAAAGAGCAATTCTTGTTGATGACATGATAGATACGGCAGGAACAATTGTAAATGGTGCAGATGCTTTGTTAAGAAACGGTGCAAAAGAAGTATATGTTGTTGCTACTCATGGAGTTTTTTCAGGAGCAGCTGTTGAAAGATTAAATAATGCAAAAATTACAGAGGTTGTAGTTACTAACAGTATTCCAACCGATGGCAAAGTTATCAGAAGTTTGAAAAAAATTTCTGTTGCTCCTCTTTTTGCCAGAGCAATACATAACATTCATAAAGGGAAATCTCTCTCTCCTTTATTTGAAGAGTAGAAGATAAGGTCTGAAAATGAAAAAATTGTTATTACTTATTATATGTGCTTTATTCATTTTAACTGCCTGCGGAAAAAAAACAGCTTCAAAAAGAACTGATGAAGTTTCAGTTAAAACTTATGATGCTGAAGAAAAAATGATTCTTGCTATAAATTTTGAAAAAGATGGTAATGCAAGAGAGGCAATAAAAATTTACAGACAGCTTGTAAGTAATGACCCTTACAATGTTGATGCACTCGAAAGACTTTACAAAGCTAATTTAGATGAAGGTTTAAAGCTTTTTGAAAATGGCGAGTTTGATAAGGCTGTAGATTATCTTGAAATTGCACACAGATACTACAAAACTGAAGAACTGAGGCTTAAGCTTGTTGATAATCTTTTATATCTTGAAAGTAATGAAAAAAACATAGATAAGAAAATATCTTTTCTTGAAAGAGTTTTGAAGGCTGATGATAGTAATATACTTGCTCTTCAGAAGCTTGGAGCAGTTTATGAAGGATTTAACGTATCAAAAGCTGTTGAGATTTATGAAAAAATTCAGAGAATTAATCCTGAAGATGAGGCTAACAGACTCAAACTTGTAAGATTATATAAAGAAATGGGAAATAATGAAGAAATTGCTCCAATGCTTGAATCTATTACAAACATTGATGGTGTTGCAATTTCAAGAACAGATTTTTCATTTTATCTTGATAAAGGTATAGAGCTTTATAATTCGCAGGATTATGAGAATGCTTCAAAAATTTTTCAGATTCTTTATAATTCTGATTATGAGGAACAGAAAAACTCAAAACTGCTTTATTATGTTGTTGATACTTTTTACAGAACGAGAAAGTATGCAGACATACTTGAAATTTATTCTATTGAAAAAAATAAAAATCTTAATCTGAATGATGAAATTACTAGATTTAATGTTCTAATGAGTTGTCTTTTTCTCTCAAGACCTTCAGATTATACTGAAATTATGAAAGAGTTTACTGAAAATGGTCTGGTTTTTTCTGCTCAGAGAAAGATTTATCTTGATTTTCGTTTTGAACTGGTTTCAGGAAACAAATCAAGAATTGACAATATAATAGAAAAAGTAATTGAAACAGGCGATAAAAATTTTATAAGCAGTGTTTTAAATGAAACTGCTTTTTATTTTGCGGAAAAGAATAATTTTAACGTAACTCTTTCATATCTTTCCATACAGAAAAGATATTCAGATTCCCCTGAAATATGGTTCAACGAAGGGATATTTTTTGATCGCGTCCAAAAATTCAGAGAGGCGCTGACAAGTTACAGAAAAGCTGTTGAAATTTCACCAGAAGACCCAAAATATCGTTATTATTTAATTCTTTCTTTAAAAAGAAACAGAAGATTTGATGAAATGGACAATGAAAAAAATGAGCTTATAGCAAAATTCCCTGATTCCAGATGGGCAAATTATGTTAAAAAAATTTTTGGAGAGCAGGATTTGGTTGGAAATGTCAAAATGTTTTCAGATGCTGAATCATATTATAATTATGGACTTGATTTTGCACGTAACGGCGATTTTAATGGAGCACTTGTCAATTTTAAAATGGCTCACCGACTTCAGCCTGAAAATTTCAATATTTTAATCAATATTGGTAACGTTTTTATTGCAACTGAAAAGTATGCAGAAGCTCTTGTTTATTTTACAGAAGCTATGAATTATGCTCCAAACAATGCTTATATAAGGTTTTTTATTGGAAAATCCTATCATATGATGAACAATTACCGAGAAGCACATCGCTTTTACAGAGAAAGTTATGAGCTGGATATGGAAAGTGTTGAATCTAAAACTGGTATGGATGAAGTGGCACAGCTTTTAAACATGGAAGAAAAAGAAAATGTTTTCAATTCATACAGGCAGATTGGAATAGCTGCTTTTAACGATGAATTTTATGATATTGCATATACATTTTTCAGAAAAGCTTATGATATGAAAGATGATGACGTTTTTACACTTTCTAGTCTCAGTCATATTCTTATTAAAAAAGGTATGCTTGATGAGGCTAAAAAATATGTTGATAAAGTTATTTTTCTTTATCCTGATGAGTTTGATACAAATAAACTGAATTATGATTTCTATATTGTTTCTGATAAACAGAAAGCTTTTGAAATTCTAAAAAACATGAATGAAAAATTTGGTGATGATATGTGGATTTATGAAAATCTTTTTGAACTCGCTGTTTATTTTAAAAACATGGTAGAAGCCCAGAATGTAGTTGAAAAAATTAAGAAAGCTTTCCCTGATGATGTTGAAACAATAAATAGATTTATTAACAAGATAGAAGAGGAATTTATTAATTAGTGTGGAATATAAACTGATTGCCGGACTTGGAAATTATCCAGAAAAATATGTTCATACCCGTCATAATGTCGGGTATGATTTTATTGATTATTACAAAAAGAAAAATAACATAAGCGACGGTTTTTCCAAAAAGTTTGATTCTCTTTTTTTTTCAATTAAATCATCTGATGAGACTGTTTTTTTTATTAAACCACAGACTTATATGAATTTAAGTGGTAAAACTATTCAGAGTTTTGCTTCATACTTTAAAATCAAACCTGAAAACATTCTTGTAATTTACGATGATGTTGATATTAATACAGGTGAATTTAAAATCAATAAATCCAGAGGCTGTGGTGGCCATAATGGTATATCTTCAATTATAGAAGCTCTTGGAAAAGATTTTTACAGAATAAGAATAGGAATAAAAAACAGTTATTACAGTTCAGCTTCAAAAACCGAATTTGTTCTTGCTAAATTTTCTGAAGATGAGATAAAAATAATGTATAATAATATTTATACAGATGTTGAAAAAGTTGTTAAAGACTTTATTGATAATAAAATTGTTAATTCAATGAATAAATATAACAGGAAAAAAAATGGATAAAGAAATTTTTGAAAGTTTTTTAAAAGAGTTGTCAAATATTATTGCAGGAAGAGTTGTTGTCAGATTTAATGAAATACTTGATAAAAATCTTGATATCGGACTTCCTCGAAATTTTAGCCTCTATGTTTCTGATAATGGGGGATTTGAAGATATTAAAAATGAAGTTTTTATTCAGAAGGTAAATTTCAGAATAATGGAAAATCCTGTTTCGATAATGCTTTATGTTAAAAAAAATAATTGTGTCAATTTATGTGAAAATCTTTTTATGGAATTTTCTGATGATATTACTCATCTCTGTAATGATATCATAGATACAATGTGCTTTGATATTGAATATAAATATGAAGAAAGTGTTTATTTAAACGATTTTTTCAGTGTAGTTATGGGAAGAGAAGTTGTTGACAGAATTGAAAATCTGGATTGCTGCAAATATATATATAACAATATTTTTGAAATCAAACAGAAAAATGATATAGGTGGAATTTTTCTTTTTTACTGATAACGTTTTCCAGTGAATTGCCAGGGAGTTTAAAATTGGAACTGACTGTTGGGATGGCTGAATATAAAATCGGAAACATAAATAATATTCTTATTACTGGAGGTCTTGGTTCCTGTGTAGCTGTATGCATAAGGTGTGAAAAAACCGGGAATGGGTTTCTTTTTCATGGAATTCTTCCAAGTTATAAAAATAAAAATTGTCAAGGAAATCTTCTAAAATTTATAGATTCAGGTCTTTATATTGCATTAAGCGATTTTTACAGATACAATCACCATATGCTTACTGCTAAAATATTTGGCGGGGCAAATTTAGCAGGGTTCAGAAATAAAGATATAGGTTATGAAAACACAGCTTCAATTAGAAAAATTCTTAAAGAAGAGGGAATAAAAATTATTGAAGAGGATGTCGGAGGTAACTTCGGAAGAAATATTGAGTTTAATCTGAGAACCGGTATAGTATATGTTTCAACTCTTAATAATGGGTGTTATTGTTTATGAATAAAAATACAGTGATTTATAGTTTGATAATTACAGTTTTTTCAAGTATAATATTTTTTGTAGTTGCATATTCTACAAATGATGAACGTACGGCTATGATTAAAACGATGATCTCATTACCGGCGTTTTTTGTTGTGTACCTTGCAATTATAGTTATAATTAATGCTGTTTTGCCTGGTTCAATAACCAAGGAAGAAGAAAAAAAGTCTGAAAATATTGATTATATTTTTCCAGACATCAGAAAAAAACAATAATGAGTAGAAGCTTAATTATAAAAACTATTGTAATTATTTTAAAGAAGGGGATTAATGGAAAACAATCTGTTTGATTTTTACATTAATGGTATTGTTGAAGATAATACTGATTATATAGGTGTTTTTCATATTCTTGCAGATTCCTCAACTGAAAAAGTTAAGAAGTTTTCTTTTGTATCAACTCATAATTCGAAAATATATGATTTTGAACTTGCTCCATCCAACGAAAATTTTTATAATTTAATTGATAATGAAGCTGGAGTTATCAGTGAGCATGAACCTGCTAAAAAATTTGCAAAAGAGATGAATGAACAGCTTCCTTTAATGCTAACAGGGGAAAAAATCAAAAAAATTTTTGAATTTATCACAACTTCAAGAGATCCATTTTTGAAAAATGTTCTTATAAAAGATATTGTTGAAGATATTTTTAAAAAAATATATAAGAAATCAAGTTTAAAAATTGAAATAAAGTATTCTCTAATGAATCCGGAGGAAAACATAATGGATATTGTTAATGATTCTAATGAGGTTCAGCAGACTTCTCAAAGTACAACTCTCATAAAAATAAAAATAAACCCTGTTTTAGATCCGGTTTCAGGAATTCCAGTAAATAAGATTAAAGTTGACGATGAAGTTTTTTTCCGTGTAATGGACTCTAATATAAATTATGAAAAAATTCAGCCTTTTATTGCTAAAGATAACAGTGATGCAGATAAAAATGTTTACAGAGGAAGAGTAAAGAATGTCTCCAGAATGGAAGCATCAGGAAGTATTCAGCTTACAGTATCTTTAGGTAATGTTTATATAGGAGAATGTGCTCTTCAGGAAGAACTTAAAATTGAGGCAAATCATAATCAGCAGACTGCGGTTGAAGCTAACGTTGTTAATGAAACGAGTGAATATATTACAGAAGAGGGGCAGGAAAAACTTCCTGTTTTTATTTATTTAATTATTGGGGCAATATCCCTTGTTGTTTTTGTTGTAATGTATTTACTATTTTTTTAGTCAGGGGGAAAAGTGCACGATCATCAGGAAGAATTAGTAAATGAACTTTGGATAAAATTTAAAGAAACTGGAGATATTGAATTAAAAAATGAATTGATTACTTTGTATGCCCCATATGTGAAATACATTGCAAGAAGAATATATGAAAAACTTCCTCCTAATATTGAATTTGACGATCTTGTAAGTTATGGAACTTTTGGCTTGATAGATGCTATCGGAAAATATGAGCTTGATAAAAATGTAAAATTTAAAACTTATGCGGCAACCAGAATTCATGGTTCTGTAATAGACTGGTTAAGAGAAAATAACTGGGTTCCAAGATCTGTCGTTACCAAAAATAAAGAGCTTGAAAAAGCCATATCAAACTTGAATTCAAGACTTGGAAGAGAAGCAACTGAAGAAGAAATTGCTGATGAGATGGGTATTGAGATTGAAGATTTAAGAAAACTTTTCAGTGATGCAAGACGTGCGGTAGTAATGTCTATTGATGAAATGTTTTTTGATGATGAAAATAAATCCACCAGAGGTGATTTTATTGAAAATAAAAACAGTGATAATCCTCTGGAACTTGCTGAAAGAGCTGAAACTAAACAAATTCTTGTTGAAGCAATAAACTCGTTAAGTGAAAGAGAAAAACTTGTTATCAGTTTATATTATTTTGAAGAATTAACTCTGAAAGAAATTGGAAAAGTTTTAAGTGTTTCTGATTCAAGAGTTTCCCAGCTTCATACTAAAGCAATTAAACGTTTGAAGGATAAGCTTAAAAAGATGAAGGAAGAATTGCTTTGCGATTAAAAATGATGGGGGGTTAATGAGCGACTATTACATTTTCGAAGGTCCCGATTTAGACGAACTTATCAGTAAATCCCTTCAAAAGCTTGGTCTTAAAGAAGAACAGGCTGAAATTGAAATTATTCAGGAAGGTCAGGCAGGTGTTCTTGGTTTTGGAAAAAAGAATTTCAAAATTAAACTTGTTCCACTTGTTAAAATTTCATTAAGAAAAGATGAAAAAAATAAAGAAAATATTGATTCTCTTGTTAACAGCAATGAAAAATCTTCTACAGGGGTAAAACTTTCTGTTGAAAAATCAAAAGATGGAATTTTTATTATCGCAAATACCGAAGAAAAAGGTGGTCTTGAAGACGTTCAGAAAGTTTTAGAAGAAAACTCAATTGTAAACGTGGATTATGATGCTGTAAAAAATTTTCTCGAAGGAAATAAGAGTAAAATGAAAATTGCTGAATTTGATGCTGATATTTATAGAAATTCAGAAATTTTTGTTGAACTTGCACCAGACAGACAGGAAGCTTTTGTTACTGTTACCGAGCCTCAGGGTGGTAATCCGGCTACTTTTGATGAAGTTATTGAAAAGTTATCTGAAAATGGCGTTGTATTTGGATTAATGGAAAAAGAAATAAATGAAATAATTTTTGATAAAAAATATAATGAAAAAAAAGTTGTTGCTCAGGCTAAAAAACCTTTGCAGGGCGAAAACGCAAAATTACATTATAAAGTATCGCTTTCAAAAGATGTTAAACCACAGATGATGGAAGATGGTCGAGTTGATTTTAAATCTCTTAATATTATAACCAATGTGGTTAAAGGGGAGGTTCTGGCTGAACTTATACCTGAAACTGCTGGAACTCCGGGGACAAATATTCTGGGTGAAGAAATACCAGCAACACCAGGGTCACCTGTTAAAATTGAAAGTTTTGTTGGTAAAAATGTTGAAATTTCTGAAGAAGGTAATAAAATTATTTCACAGATTGATGGTCAGATAGTGGTTGAAGGTGAAAGATTATCAGTTGTTGCTATTTATACTGTTGAAGGTGATGTTGATCTTAATGTTGGAAATATTGATTTTATAGGCTCTGTTTTTGTTAAAGGAAACGTACTTGATGGTTTTCATATTAAAGCTAAAGGAAATATTGAAATTGAAAAAAGTGTAGGTGCATCAAATATTGAAGCTACTGGTGATATTGTCATTAAAGGCGGTATCATGGGAAAAGATGCTGGATTAATTAAAGCTGGTGGAAATATTTTTGTTAAATTTATTGAAAATGGAAAAATAATTACTGATAAGGAAGTTATGGTTGGAAAAGCAATAATGCATTCAAATGTTAGAGCTTCAAAAATTCATGTTTCTGATGGAAAGGGGCTTATAGTTGGTGGAATTATAAAAGCACAGGAAGAGATTGACTGTAAAATTTTAGGAAGTCATCTTGCGACTAAAACATCTGTTATTATTGGTATTAAAGAAGAAATAATGAGAAGAATCGAAGAAATTGATGCAGAGGTTACTAAAATATATGATGATATGGACAAAGTTAACGAAGCAATAGACCTTTTAAAAAATCTTAAAAAAAGATTAGGGAATCTTCCTGAAGACAAGGAAGAAAAACTTCAGAAATATCAGATGTTGATATCTTCTTTAGAAAAAAAATCAGAATCACTTATGGAAGAAAGAGACAGGCATGAAGAAGAAATTGAGGGTAGTCAGGGTGGAAAACTCAAAGTAAAGGAAGTGATTTACCCGGGAGTTACTGTAACTATAAGAAAAGGTGTGATGCACATAAAGGATGAGGTTAAATTTGCTTCAATCGTGTATGAAGATGGTTATTTAAAAATTAATCCATATTCCTGAAAAAACGGAGTTACTTAAAATATGTCTCCTATAAATCCGGTTGATATTAATACGCATCTTGCAGCAGACTTTAATGTTTCAAAAATTAAAGAAGCTCAGGATAATCACGAACACGGTCAGGCACAGCATCCTGCTTTATTAAAACAGAAAGAAGAAGAAGAAAAAAGTAAGCTTCACAGAATTGATGAGACTGAAAACTCTGGAATAGACCCCAAAGCAAAACGAGAAAGCGAGCAGGAAGAAAAAAGAAAAAAAGAACAGCAGAAACAGAAAGAAAATGAAAGCATTAATAAAATGAAAGCATTATTTGGTGAAGTTGATAAAAACAGGGGAAGCAGAATAGATATAAAGTTATGAATTTTTCTTATGTTAAAGCATATAGAGAGGCTGATGCAATTCGGGCACTTTTTCTTACGGTAAATGAAAAGGGTATTCCCGTTGATTTCAGATATACTGAAAAAATCAAAATTGAAAAAATTCAGAAATTCATGTATGGAAATATGCTTGATAAATACTTCAAATCTGACGTTTTGCTTGAAAAATATTCAAAATCGATAGATTTCAGTGTTGATTTTATATTTACAGTTGAAGAAGCTTTTCTTGAATCTGCAACATTTGATGATATTGTATATATGCAGGAAACAGAGGATGAGCCTCTTGAAAAAGCTGGAAGCTATATCGAATTAAGTCCAGAATATTATCTGGTTCAACATTCTTTTTCAGGGAATCCAATAAAAATGAAGTTTAAGGAAAAAAAAGTCCTGGATAAATTTATAAATGTAATTGGTGAAAATTCTGAAATAAAGTTTTCTCATGAATTTTATATCTTTGAACCTTTTTACCGTCTGGATAAGCTTCATGAGGTTTTATGATAGAAAAGTTATTATTTTTTCTTAAAAGAATAAAATTTTTTAAAGAGTCTCCGGTTTTTGAATTTGATTTAATCCAGACAGACACTTTTGAAAAAAGCAATCTTAGTTGTGATGTGGTTGAACCAGATAAGTATAAAAATTTTAAGTTTTTAAATAAAAAGTCAGTAATTGATTTTGAAAAAGATTTAAAAAATCATCTGACTGATAATAATTTTGACATAGATTTCAAAGTTATGCCAGTAAGTCTGCTTAAATCTGTAAAATTTACAAAAAAAATTTTTACCTTTTTAATTATTTTTTTCTATATTGGTTTTTCTTATGGATTATCGAAAGATGGAATAACATACTCTAAAATTGATTTTTTAAGCGCTAATGGACCACAGATTTTTCATATCACAAAAATAGATAAAAATTCAGGTTACAGATTGAGAGTGGTTCTGGCTGATTTCAAATTAATATCAAGAGAAACTGTTTCAAATATTTCAAAAAAATACAATGCAAAAGGGGCGATTAATGCAGCTTACTTTGCCTGGACTGGTCAGATACTTGGGACAGTGATAATGAATCACAGAATAATTTCTCTTCCAATATATAGAAGAGCAGTTTTCTGTATTAATAGTGATGATTCAATGTTTATTACAGTTCCTGATATAAAACCTTATGTTGAATTTAATGGAGAAAAAATTCCGGTTGAAGGGATTAATCAGAAATCTTTTCAGAATAAAACAATAGTTTACACCCCTGAATATGGTAAAAATACGCTTACTGACGAGCATGGTATTGAACTTACAGTTATTAATGATACAATTGTGGAAATTGGTTCGAGAAATGCAGTTATTCCTCCAAATGGATTTGTGATTGCCGTAAGAGATAATGAAATTTTGAATATTTTTGAAAAGGCAAGGCTTTTTGACCCTCTTAAATTTAAAATTTCAATGGATCCTGTTATGGAAAATGTAAAATATGCCATAGGGGGAGGTCCTAATTTGTTAACAGACGGTGAAATTGATATTACTCATATTGAAGAAAATTTTAAACCAAATCTTGTTAATCAGAGAGCACCTCGAACAGTTGTAGGATTTGATTTTGAAGATAATATATTTCTTGTAACTCTTGATGGAAGACAGAAAGATTATTCCATAGGTATGACTTTAAAAGAACTTGCTGAATGGCTTAAAGATTATGGTTTGAAAAATGCTATGAATCTTGATGGTGGTGGTTCTTCAACGCTTGTACTTGATGGTAAGGTTATAAATCGACCATCAGATGGAAGAGAAAGAAAAATCAACGGAGCAATAATAATAGAAAGGAAGTAATTGTGCTGAAAAAAATAATATTAATTTTTTTTATTTTTTGTATTAACATATATTCAAAAAATGATTTTTTCCCGTTAAATGATATTAATAGCGGAATGAAAGGTTATATTAAAACTGTATTTGATAATAATCTTATTGAAAAATTTGAAGTTGAAGTTGCTGGAATAACAAAGTCTGCTTTTGACATTGATAATATTAATATTCAAGATGGTGCTGTAATAATAAAATTTTTAGACCAAAACTGTTATGGTCCTGTTGGAGGGACAAGTGGTTCTCCCTTCTATATTGATGATAAACTTGCCGGCGCTCTTGCTTACAGTCTTGGTGGCAATAACAATAAATATGGTGTGGTTATTCCAATTGAAAATATATTAAAACTTTCCAGTTATACAGTAGATAAATATCCTAAAATAGGAATGACAGGAAAAAGTGAAATTCCATTTTTTGTTTCTTCGGGCTCAGAATATATTTCAGAAAAAATACATAAAAATTTTGGAGTAAAACCTGTTTCTGTTCCAACTTTTTTTGGAATAGACAGAGAAGGTTCTGAAAATCTTTCAGTTGAAGGAAGTCCTCTTATTGTTTCACTTGTTTACGGTGATCTTGTAATAGGTGCTCTCGGAACTTTGACCTATAGAGATAATAATAAATTCTTTGCTTTTGGGCATTCAGTGTTTAATCTTGGCAATGTTAATTATTTTGTTTTTAATGCTGAAATTATTGGTGTTGTTGATAACAGAGAATTTCCTTATAAAATTGCTTTGCCTGAAAAATTGCTTGGAACAGTTACCCAGGATAGAAAATATGGATTATATGGCGAGTTTGAAAAATATCCTCTTATCATACCTGTAAATATAAATTTCTCTGATTTTACTCAGGGTAAAAATACATACACTTACAGAATAATAAAAAATGAGTCAGTTTTTTTCAAAGTGATAGATTCTGTTATATATTCAGCTTTTGATAATGTGCTTCCAAATGTTTTAAGTGATTTTTATGAACTTGATTTGACAATATCTTATGAAGATGAAAAATTTAATATTAATAACTTTGAATTGAAAAATATAATACTTTCTCCTGAAGATGAATTGAAATCAAAAGTTTCTTCACTTGTTTACCGGATTTGCTCAGAACTTTCAAAAAATCCTTTTAAAAAAGTGAATATTATTAATGTAAAAATTGATGTAAGAAAAAATAAAAATATTAAAAAATTCATTATCCGGGATTATACTTCTTTTTTCCAAAGAAAAAGCAATACTTTGATTATAAGTGTTAATGGAATTGAAGAATACGCTGGAATAAAAAGAATAGATTTTAAGATTGAACTTCCTGATAAATTCAAAAATCAAAATTTCGGAGTAAAATTTTATTCACCAGAATTCCTTCCATTTAATTATTTTAATTCTTTTGATGAACTTATATCGAATTTATCCTTTTTTGATAATGACATAATAGTTGAAATTATTCCAGAAATGGGTGAAGATATTTATAAAAATAAAATAAAAACAGATTACTTTTTTGAAGGAAAAATCTCAAGTGAAAATAATTTTTGATAAAATAAACAGTTTTTTTCTATATCTTGGAGGACTTTTTTCATTTTTTTTAAGTTTTGTAAACAGTGTTTTATCTGAACGATTTTTTTTAGATGTTTTTATGTATGAAATTAATTCAGTTGGAGTGAAATCTTTTGGAGTGGTTGCACTTGCAGGATTATTTACAGGAATGGTTTTTGTAGTTCAGGTTGGTTTTAACTTCATGAATATGGGAGCACAGTCATATATAGGTGGGGTAGTTGCACTTGCAATTCTAAGAGAACTTTCACCTGTCCTGGTTTCGATAATTGTAGCTGGCAGAGTGGGTTCTGCAATGGCGGCTGAAATTGGAACCATGAAAATATCTGAACAGATTGATGCTTTGAAAATGCTTTCGGTAAATCCCTTTTCTTATTTGGTAACTCCA
>JBAZDD010000024.1:0-16987 GCA_041654635.1 Candidatus Muiribacteriota bacterium | reverse complement strand
TGTTCCAACTTCAGCGTTGAATCCTCTTTTCTTAGAATAAATTGCTCCAACAGTCTGTACTGTATTACACATTGTTTCACATCTTTTACAGTAAATACATTTACTTCCATCATATTGCAGAGTTTTAGTAACAGTGTCGCTTCCTCTGCTGCTTTTTTCACCCTGATATCTTATTGTATCTATTCCAAGCTCACCAGCAAGGGTCTGAAGTTCGCATTTCATGTTTCTTTCACAGGTAAGACATGTCATTGGATGATCAGATAATATAAGTTCAAGAACAAATTTTCTTGCTTTTCTGATTTTCTGATTGTTTGTAACTACTTCCATACCTTCAAAAACCGGAGTACAGCATGAAGCTAAAAGTTTAGGATTACCTTTTACTTCAACAAGACACATTCTGCATGCACCAATTTTCTGAATTTCTGGAATATAACAAAGTGTAGGTATTTTTATATTAGCCTTTTTTGCTGCTTCTAAAATAGTTGAATCGGCCGGAACCGATAACTTAATGCTGTCTATGGTTATATTTACCATCTATATCCTCCTACTTCACTTCGATAGCATTAAATGGGCATTTTTCATAACACATACCACATTTGATACATTTATCCTGATCTATTACATGAAGCTGTTTTCTTTCACCCTCAATTGCATCCACAGGGCAGGCTTTTTTACAAACACCACAACCTACACATCTATCAGTAATGTCGTATCTGATTAATGCTTTACATACTTTTGCTCTACATTTTTTTTCTTTTATATGTTCAATGTATTCATCTTTAAAATATCTCAGAGTTGAAAGCACAGGGTTTGGAGCAGTCTGTCCAAGACCACACAGTGAAGCTTCACCAATGTTTTTTGCAAGTTCAGTTAGCTCATCAATATGTTTCATTTCACCTTTACCTGTAGTTATCAAATCAAGAATTTCATACGTTCTTTTTGTTCCAATTCTACATGGAGCACACTTTCCACATGATTCATCAACACAGAACTGCATGAAGAATTTCGCAAGATCAACCATACATGTTTTTTCACTCATAACAATCAATCCACCTGAACCCATCATTGTTCCAAGTGTTTTTAATGAATCAAAATCAATTTTTATATCAAGATGTTCAGCTGGAATACATCCGCCGGATGGTCCACCTGTCTGAGCTGCTTTGAATTTACCACCATCAAGAATACCACCGCCAATGTCAAAAACAATCTCTCTAAGAGTTGTTCCCATCGGGACTTCCACAAGACCAGCATTAACTATATCGCCTGCAAGTGCAAATACTTTTGTTCCAGGATTTTTTTCTGTTCCGATTTTTTTGAATTCATCAGCACCTTTCAAAATTATATAGGTAATATTTGCCCATGTCTCAACATTATTAATAACTGTTGGTTTATTAAAAAGTCCTCTTGTTGCAGGATAAGGTGGTCTTGGTCTTGGTTCACCTCTTTTACCTTCAATAGAGTGAAGAAGAGCTGTTTCTTCACCACATACAAAAGCACCAGCACCAATTCTTACCTCAACATCAAAATCAAAACCACTTCCAAGTATATTTTTTCCTAAAAGACCATATTTTTTAGCCTGTTCAATAGCATTATTAAGTCTTTCAATAGCAAGAGGATATTCTGCTCTACAATAAACAAATCCCTGAGTAGCACCAACTGCATAACCTGCTATTGCCATACCTTCAATAACAATATGAGGGTCACCTTCGAGAACTGAGCGGTCCATAAACGCGCCAGGATCACCTTCGTCTGCGTTACACACAATGTATTTAACATCACCTGGAGTATCGGCCGTAAACTGCCATTTCATTCCAGTTGAAAATCCTCCGCCACCTCTACCGCGAAGCCCTGATTTTTTAATTTCTTCAACCACACTTCTTCTTTCCATTGAAAAAGCTTTTGCCAGAGCTTCATAACCATCTCTTGCAAGATATTCTTCAATTTTAACAGGGTCTATGAAACCACAGTTTCTTAACACAACTTTTTTCTGTCTTTTAAAAAATTCTATTTCATTTATTTTCTGAATTATTTTTTCATCTGGTGATTTATAAAGATATTTTTCAACCACCCTTCCTTTAATAACGTGTTCTCTGACTATTTCATCAACATTTTCAGGTTTCAGCTTTTTATAAAAAACTCCCTCTGGATAGAAAACCATTATTGGACCTAATTCACAAGAACCCATACATCCTGTTTCAAGAACTTTAACTTCACCTGCTACATTATGTTTATTTAAAGATTCTACTAAAGCATCTTTAACTTTCACACAACCTGACGATATACATCCGGCACCGGCACATACTAGTACATGTAATCTTATTCCCGCCATTTATGCCTCCTTCTTTCTGTAACCTGCTATTATTCCATCAACTTCTTTGGTTGTAACTCTCTTGAATATATCAATATCATTTACAGTCACAACCGGAGCAAGTGAGCAGGCACCTACGCAACGAACAGTTTCTAAAGAAAAAAGACCGTCAGGAGTCGTTCCGCCAACTTCAACACCAAGTTTTTCAGCAAAACTTTCAACAAGTCTGTTTGCACCTCTAACATAACATGCTGTTCCTGTACAGATTTTTATAACGTATTTTCCTTTTGGTATCATTGTAAAAAAATGATAAAATGTCACTGTTCCATACACAACCGACAGTGGAATTGATAATCCGTCAGCAATTTTTTTCTGAATATCTGGTGTCAGCGCACCATAATGAGTCTGGGCTGCATGAAGTACATTTATCAATATTCCTTCACGACTTTTATTTTCCTCGATTATTTTATCTAGATAAGAATAATCTGTTTTGCAATTGCAGCTGCACATATTCTACCTCACTTATTAATTTTCTTGTCCAAATACCATATCACCTATAACATTTCCATTTACAATATGTTCTGCAACAATCTTTTTAGCACCTTCAACATCAACTTTTTTGTAAACAATTTTTTTTCCATCTTTTTCTACTTCAACAAGAGGTTCCTGTTCACAGTAACCCATACAGCCACTCTGAGTAACAATAACGTCTGAAAGATTTCTTTTTTCAATTTCTTCCATTATTGCAGCTGTAACATCTCTTGCACCGGCAGCTATTCCACAGGTTCCCATGCCTACAACGATTTTTGCACTTGCTTTGCCTTCTCTTGTTTTAATGTCTTTCAAAGCCTGTTCCTTTAACTTTTTGAGTTCATCAAGTGTAGTCATAATAACTACCTCCCTATTTTTTTTAACCCTTCGGTTATTTCTTTTTTAAGAGCAGTACTTATCGAAAGCTCATTTATAGGTATTTCACCTAATATTTCTTTCCAAGCTTTTGTTTCTATTTTGAATTCTTCCTCATCAACTGTGTAGGAAAAACTAAAATCAATTTCAGGATTAAGCACAATTAAGCTATGTATTGTGTTAGCAATATTTCCTACGGGTGGTCTGTCAATATGCGAAAGTTTCATTGAAAAAGATATTGTTGTTCCAACTCCCTCAGTAGAATCAATTTTCAACTCGCCTTCGCACATATCTGCTATCTGTTTGACAAATGGAATTCCCAGTCCAACTTTTCTTGTAGTCCTGGTGGTTATGAACGGGTTTGTGATTTGTTTCACAAATTCGTCCGTCATTCCTTTGCCGTTATCTATTATTTTTACGCTCAGTATATCAGTTTTAATATTTTCGTCAAGCGCTATTTCGACGAGAGTTGCCTCTGCTCTTATGCAGTTTTCAGCCAAATCCATAATATTAAGCGAAAGTTCAGGCATCATAATAAAATTCTCCTTTATTTAAAGCCGAAAAAATGCTATCTGTGTTTTTTTCTGAATTAATAAAAAAATACCGCTGACCTATATCATCAATTAGATGTGCATCAGAATTTTTTATAATTTTTTTGACTACATTGTTTAAATCATCTCTTATTGTTTCAAAAATCATATTTTTATACTTTTCAGGAATAAATCCAAGCGTTCCTGTTATTGAGTAATAAGGCTTGTCTGCATGAGAAAAAAACACAATTCCATCTACTTTTTCCATATATTCTATTACATCATCGATTCCAAGATAACTTGCCTGATTCAATATTCTTTTTTCAAATTTTATTACATTGTCACTTTCATCAACAATGAGCTGATATCCCATTTTATTTTCATCTATTTCAAATGGAAGAAGTTTATTATATATTTTTTCTGACAGTTCTTCAGCGTGAGATATTTTTTTAAAAAGACATACAACATGGAATTCTTCTGCTGTGGTAAGTTCCATGGCTGGTATAGCAATAATACCTTTTTTTTCTGCTATTTTTATAAGGGTTCTGCAGTTATATGAAGTATTATGATCAGCTACTGCAATTATATCCAGTTTTTTTTCCAATGCTTTTTCTACAATATTTTTTGGAGACATATCAAGCGATGAACATGCTGATAAAACTGAGTGTATATGCAAATCAGCTTTAAGAGGTTTAATTTTATTTTCTCCCGAGACCTGCATTATATAAAATTCCAGCTGTTTCGTAAGCTGTTTTTGGAGTTGTTACTATTGTAATTTCTTCATCACTTGCTTTATTAAGAGTTTTTTCGTCTGGTTTTCTATCATTAACAAGAATTACCAGAAATATTTCTTTTAAAGAAGCAACCGCTATTGTATTTTCATGTGCAAGCATTGTGATAAGCAGAGAGTCTGGTTTTGAATTCCCCATTACATCTGAAAGCATATCTGAAACATAAGCATCTTTGATTTCAATTTCTTCATTTACTTTGTTCAAAGCTTTTAAATCTGCAATTTCCATAATTTCACTTATTTTCATAAAAACCCCCTGGACTTTGCTAACGCAAAGTGTAATGTTACCTTTCGGTAACATGTAATGGCTTTCAGCCATGTAAAGACACCTGACGGTGTCAGTAAAGTTGACTATCGTCAACAGTAAATTCAAACATCGCACTTCTTTTGCTTTTACTCGACCGTTAGGTCGTTTACTTTAAATTTTTATCTAAAAATTTAATTTACTTGTTTTCGTTAGAAAACAACACTTGCTGAAAAATTACTTTTTCAGCATTTACAGACTTTATTTATCTTTCTTCCCTGATATATCGTTTAATTCATTTTTAATATTTTTAATTTTTTCTCTTAAAACAAATATACAGTCATATTTACTTGCTTTTCCTTCAACTACAATATCTTCTGCCAGTGCTCTGCATGTAGGACATCCACATATTCCGCAATCAATTCCAGGAAACTGACTGAGTAGAAATTCAATATTTTCTGCTTTCTCCATCGCTTTGACAAAATCTTTATCAAGTCTGCTCAAATTTCTTGGTTTTAATTTTTTCTGTAAAACAAAAAATTCCATATCGTAGTCTTTAATAACAACTTCAGGGGAATATCCACTTTCTTTTAATTTATCTGCAAGCTGCTGCAACCTGATTTTTGCCATAAATTTATCTGTTGGTGTCAAAACTCCACCTACACAACCAGGAATACATGCCTGAGCTTCAATAAAATCAAGTGTGGCAAACTCTTTTGCATCAATATTTTCAAGAAAGGATATTACATTATGAATACCCGCTATTGCTACTTTTTTACGTGTCTTAACTGAACGTATTTCGCCTTCGTGTGCTCCCCATATTATTCCTAACTCACCTGCATGTTCAAACTTTTTAATTTCACATACATTTTTTAATGTTCCCATAACTCTGTCATATACTTCAGTCATGGAAAGCACTCCGTCAACTTTGGATTCTTCCTTACCTTCAGGTTCTTTTACTGCTGTAACTTTAGCCGGACACGGTGAAATAAAAAACACTCCAATATCATTATAAGCTGCTCCTGTTTCTTTCATTATAAGCTCTCTGGAAATTTTAGCTGCAATATCCATTGGAGTTTCTATTGGTAAAATGTTATCAACATATTCTGGAAATCTTGTAAGTATAAGTCTTACTATTGCTGGACAGGCTGAAGAAATAAGCGGTCTTTTTTTATTTTCTTCAAAATATTTCTCTGTTGCAATGGTGACAAGTTCTGCTGCTGCTGCCACTTCGAATATATATTGAAATCCTATTACATTTAACGCAGTATATACTTTATCAAGAGAAACTTTTTCTGAATCAAACTGTGCCATAAAAGAAGGTGCAGGTAAAGCGATTCTATATTTATAGGTAAATATTGAATCCAGTGGATCTGTATGTGCATATTTTGCCTGGTTTGGACAGGTTCTTATGCATTCACCACAGTCAATACATTTTTCTTCAAAAATTCTTGCTTTTCCTTCATAAACACGAATTGCTTCTGTTGGACAGGTTCTTATACAATGTGTACATCCAACACAATCATCTTCTTTCAGTCTTACTGAATGAAAATACTTTTTATCAGGCATTTTACTCTCCACTAAGTTTTATACCAAATTTTAATTTAGTTCCTTTATCAATTTCTGTTTCAAGGTTCATAAAATCAGTGTTTCTCTTAATGTTAGGCAATCCCATACCAGCTCCAAATCCCATTTCTCTGACTTTCTGTGAAGCTGTTGAAAATCCTTCGGTCATTGCCATATTTATATCTTTAATCCCGGGTCCTTCATCTTCAATACTGACAAAAATTTCATCCGGTTTTATCATAACTTCCATTATCCCGCTGTAAGCATGAGCAACAACATTTATTTCTGCTTCATACATTGCTATTGCAACTTTTTTAATAATATTTGAAGGTAATCCAAGTTTCTTCAACAATTTTTTAATATCTGAAGATGCCATTCCTGCTTCAGAAAAATTACCGCCCTCAAGATGGTATATTTTACTTATGCTCACTTGCACTCTCCATATTTATATGCTGATATAATTTACCTGCTACTGTAAATATTGGATATTTTGTTCGAAGAAGTGTTATTCCGCTTTCTTCAGCTATTTCAATCAACTTTTCTTCAACCTGTTTTCCACGGACAATTACAACCACTCTTATATCAACCATATCTGCAGTTCTCAGTGTCTGAGCATTTGAAAGCGCTGTAATAAGTGCTGTGCTTTCTCCATCATTTGTAAAAGCAAGAACATCACTCATAAGTTCTGTGCAGCAGAAATTTTCAATTTCGTGATTATCATCTATTCCTTTTGTTAATACTTCTGCATTAAGTATTTTTTTCAATTCATCAATTTTCATTCATTTCTCCATTTTCAGCAGTATAAGTCTCTTTTTCCATCTTCTATTTTTCGAAGCATTTCTCTGGTTTTTTCTCTTGCCTGTTCATTACTTATTTTTTCCAGTTCATATTTTATCAGATTTTCACCAACTTTTCGAGTTTCTTCACTTGCATAATCCAGAAGATATTCTTTAAATGTAACCAACGCATTAGGTTGGCAGAACTGCTGAATTAATCCAGGTTTTGTTATTGCCATAAAATCAATCCCTGTTCTTCCCAGTCTGTAACAGGATGTGCAGAAAGATGGAATAAAACCATTCTGAGCCAGTTCTCTTATTACTTCATCAAGTGTACGAAAATCTCCTACAGCAAACTGCTGACTGTGATCATGCTTGTCTTTTAAATCATCTTCATATCCGCCAGGGTCAGTTTTAGAACCAGCACTTACCTGTGAAACACCAAGATGTAATAGTTTTGCTCTCATTTCAGGAGTTTCTCTTGTTGAAAGAATAATTCCAGTATATGGAACTGCAAGTCTTATAATTGCAACAAGTTTCATAAACTCTTCATCTTCTATTGGATACGGTACAGTATTTGCCGCTGGTGCATTCAATGCAGGTTCAATCCTTGGAATAGATATGGTATGTGGACCCACTCCAATTTTTTCTTCTAAATATTCACAATGCGAAATAAGGGCAAGAGTTTCATATTTATAATCATACAGACCAAACAATACACCTGCTCCCAGATCATCTATTCCTGCTTCAAATGCTTTTTCAAAAGCTGTCAGTCTTTTATTGTAATCACTTTTAGGTCCTGTCGGATGCATTTTTTTATATGTTTCTTCATGATAAGTTTCCTGAAACATCTGATAGGTTCCTATTCCTGTTTCTTTAATTTTTTTGAAATCTTCTACTTCCAGAGGTGCTACATTAACATTTATTCTTCTGATTGAGCTTCCTTTTTCATCTTTAACTTCATAAACTGCCTTAACTGCTTCAGATATAAAATCAGCATTAGCATATTTTGGGTGTTCTCCGCACACGAGTAGTATTCTTTTCTGACCCATTTTAAGAAGGAGTTCAGTCTCTTTTTTCAGCTGTTCTAGTGTGAGTGTTTTTCTTTCGAGCTCTGTGTTTGAACGTCTGAATCCACAATATAAGCAATCATTTATACATTCATTTGTTATATATAAAGGAGCGAAAATTACTATTCTATTACCATAAATTGATTCTTTAAGTTTTTTAGCTGCTGATTTAATTTCCACAGCAAGACCTGGCTCTTTAACTGATAGAAGTACTGCAACTTCTTCAAGTGAAAGTCCTTTTCTAAGTAGAGCTTTTTTGATTATTTCTCTGACCTGATCAACTGAATAATTTTCTGCCTGTTTAAGTGCCTTCTCAATTCTTGAGTTTTGAATAATTTCTCTCATAACTCCCCCTTACTCACTTACGTTCGTGTAATGTCAACAGTTAAAGCAGTTAATAAGTAACCGGGTCTATGACCCTCGGTGAGTAAGACTGGAAGGTAAAAGCGTTTACTTACTCACTCACTCACTGTTTCTTCTTTATCTCACCAGGGGTCTGCGCAGACCCCGACTCACTGTTTTAAATTGACTTTTATTTTTTTTATTATAACATACATTATATGATTTCACAGCGATTAAGAAAAATTTTAGATATTACAAGATTATATAAATTTATTAAACTAAAATTATTAAGGCATAGTGCAACCCCTGAAGAACTGGCTACAAGTTTTGCTGTGGGGGCTTTTATAGGCATACTTCCAACATTTGGTCTTGCAAGTATTCTTTCAATACTTGCTGCAATATTTTTAAAAATTCCAAAAATACCATGTTTTCTTGGAACTTTAATTGCAAATCCGTGGACCACTCCTGTATTTTATACTTTCAGCTGGAAAATTGGGAATTATTTTTTTGACGTTAATCCAAGAGATGTATTCAGTGGTGTAGGTTTAAGAGAATTAATGCCTGTTCACATTTTTGTTTCTAATGTTATTCAGATATACAAGCCACTTCTTACTGGTGGTTTTATTATTGCACTTCCTGGCTCAATAGTTATTTATTATCTGATTTTATTTTTTCTTATCAAGTTTAAAAAAATTCGTCGAAAAAAACTTTACAGAGATTTATAAATTTTTTCTTTTGCTTTACACATTTCACACTCTTCTTTTTTATAAACCGGCAGTCTTAAAGCTAAAAGGCTTTTTATTTCAGGTGTCATTTTAATTGCTTTTTCTGCTCTGTCAACAACACACACAACACCAGTAATATTTCCCCCGTCTTCTCTGACTTTTTTTACAAGAGCTTTTACTGTTGCCCCTGTGTTTATTACATCATCTACTATAAGTATTCTGTCACCTGAATTAATTTTAAACCCTTTTTTAAATTTTATATTTTCACTTTCCCATTCACCAAAAATGTGTCTTGCTTCCATCTGTTTTGCAACTTCGTGACCGATTACAATTCCTGATGTTGCACAAGAAACAACAACATCTATGTTTTCACCAAAAAACTTACTCGCCATCTGTTCTGCAAAATCAGCCGCAATATCAGGGTGCTGCAATGCAATCCCAAGCTGTATATAAAGATTAGTATGTTTACCATTTTTCATTTCAAAATGCCCTTCTATAATGGCATCCATATTTGTTAAAAGTGCTAATACAGCTTCATCCTGCATGAGTTTCCTCCATATCTTTTCTAATACTTTCTATAACAGCCAACGGCTCATTTGCCTGATAAATCGGTCTTCCAATTATCAGGATATCTGCTCCATTTTTTTTTGCAACTGAAGGTGTCGCAACTCTTTTCTGATCATTTATTTCTGCTTCTGCCGGTCTTATACCGGGAACCACCGTCATAAAATCTTTTCCACAGATTTTTTTAATTTCAGTTACTTCGTGAGGTGAGCAAACAACGCCATTTAATCCTGATTTTTGAGTCATTTCCGCAAGTCTGATAACCTGATCAAAAACAGAATCAGCTTTAATTCCAGTTTGTTCCATAGTCTCTTTATTAAAACTTGTCAGCATTGTAACTGCGATAATTTTTACAGTATCATTTTGTTTTCTTACTTCATCGCAAACGCTTTTCATAGCTTCATATCCTGCAAGCGCATGAACATTAAACATGAAAATTGGTAATTTTGCAACTTTTAAACTTGCTTTTGTCATAGTATTAGGAATGTCATGAAATTTCAAATCAAGAAATACTTTTCCAAAATCAGCAATTTTTCTAACAATTTCTGGTCCACCTGAGCAGAAAAGCTCAAGTCCTATTTTAAAGCCGTCAATTTTGCCTGCTACTTTTTGAGCAAATTTTACCGCTTTTAAACTGTCATCTGTATCCAGCGCTACAAAAATTTCACTCATTTTTGCCCCCTCTCTTACTCACTGCTTCACCTTTCACTTAGGGGTCAAGTCTCAACATTACGACATTTTTACAAATGTTCGAATGATCGAGAGCTTGACCCCGACTCACTGCTTTTTTTCAGCTTATCTTTTTTTTTTTTATTTTTCAACAAAAAAAAAGAGCGGCTTTTTAAGCCACTCTTTTTTTAGATTTATCCGCGCTTCATACGCGTTTCATACGCGTTTCATTCGCGTTTCTTAAAGATCAACCTTCAACTCTTTTGATAATTCTTGGTGTGATAAGAATTATAAGCTCACTTGCTTTTCTACCAGTTCTTTTTGATGAGAAAAACTGTCTGAAAAATGGTATGTCACCTAAAACTGGAACTTTTGATTCAGAAACTTCGTTAGTTTCCTGAATAAGTCCACCGATAAGAATTTCTTCTCCATCTTTAACAGTAACAGTAGTTTTTGCATATCTTCTTTTAATTATTGGATAATCAGATGATTCAGAACCTGCACCTGGTTTTACAAACTGAGCATCTGATACTTCAGGTTCAACTTCAAGAGTAATATAGTCACTGTTGTTAATTCTTGGAATAACTGTAAGAACAACACCAGTATCTTTTTCCTGAGGTGGCTGATTTACTCCACCTGTGTATATTACTTTATCACCAACCTGAACTCTTGCTTCTATACCATTGCTTGCAATGATTTTCGGGTTTGAAAGTATTTTAGAATCTGTTATGGTTGCTGATGCCTGTAAAGCTGCTTCAAAATACATTCCATCTCTGAAAAAATCACCCATTGCAAATCCTGGTGCTTTGTCACCAATCTGATTTGTATATGACTGACCAAAAGGCTGTTTTTTAAACATTTCAGACTGAGTTACAATTTTTCCGTTTGTCTGACCACCGGTTCCCCATCCCCAGTTCATGCCAAGATTTTTTGTGTTGTCTGTTGATACTTCAACAACTTTAGCTTCAATCATAACCTGAGGAACAGGAACATCAAGTTTTCTAACTAAATCATCTATTTTTGCCATTACTTGAGAGCTTCCTGTTACAATGATAGTATTTATTCTATCATCAGCTGTTACTTCAATTTTTTCTTCATTACCTTTGAAGATATTTGCCATAATTCCCGCAATATCAGCTGCTTTTGCATTCTGAAGCTGAAAGGTTTTGTTGAAACCAACATCAAATCCTTCAGAAAGTCTTGCTGCCTCACCAATAATATAAGTATTATCTTCTTTTCTTATTGTATATCCGTTTGTTTTTGCAATCAGCTCAAGAGCTTTTTCAAAATATACATCTTTAAGCTCAAGAGTTATTTTACCTGATACGTTTTTTTCAGCTATCAGGTTTATTCCCGATGCAGTCGCAATACCTTTCAGCACTATTTTTATATCCTGATCTATTACGTTAAAGGATACATACTCACTTCTGGAAGCATAAGTGCTCATCACCATCAACAATGTTACAACAATTAGAATGACTGTTTTTTTCATAATTTATTTACCTCCCCAACTCAAATGTTTTCAATTCGCCACCTCTTTTATATGAGACAACACTTATACTGTTGGCTGTAATTGATTTAACCATAAAATTTCCGCCTGTATCCTGATCATTTTCAAACAATTCCATGTATTTTCCTTCAAATTCAACCATTGCAAGAAATCTTTCTCCAGCCTGAATAACTCCTACAAGCTTAAGATTGAGAGGAGGCAACTGCCTTTCTTCAGGTACCTGAAATGGTGTGGAAACCTGAGTCTGTCTAATCTGAGGAATTCTTTCAATAAGTGGTTTAAAAGGATCTTTATGATTTCTGTCATCACCAGGGTCATCGTTAAAATATTTAACTCTTATTCTTGCAGCAACTTCAAATTTAGCAAGTTCAGTTTCTGATAAGTCAAATCCATCTTGTTCTTCGCCTGCTCCTGCTGATGATGTCTGTCCAAACCCTCCACCAGTAGATGAGCCTCCGCCTGAAGTTGATGGTGTTGACGGTGTGTCAAAATCATCAAAAAAGTCATCTCCAAACCAGTCATCCTGGGCAAGAATTAATTTTGAGTAACCAAAAAACATTGTGACCGATAACATCAAAACAAACAGAAACATTACAAAAGGCAATTTTCTTCTTTTTTTGATGTAACGCACTCCATTGTTGGTTACAATTTTTCTTTTTTCAACCTTTCGTGAGGTCATCATAATCACCACCTTCCTCCACCACTTTTAAACATGAATGAACTTGCACTCAGATCCATTGATATTTCATTCTGGTCTTCATCTTCTTCCATACCAAATGTTCTTCTTGCGCCACCAATTGGTGTTCTCGAAGTTGTTCTTGCCGCACCTGTTGCTCTGTATGGCGCAAGTGAAAATCTTCCTTTTCTTGCGTTTATCAGTTTAAGATTTTCCATTCTTGCCATCATTCTTCCCATGCTGTGATAAGTTCCTGTAAAGTTAAAATCAATTGGCAGCTCATCATAATATTCAAAGGAAAAAAGTTTGCTTATTTTGATTTCATTAAACTCAACTTTTGTCTGTTTTGCATAGTTTCTCACCACTCTTATTAAATCAGGAATACTCATATCGCTTGTAGTAATAACAGACTTTTTAACTATTTCATATTCTTCTTCAGTTTTCTTCAATATGTCCCGTTTTTCTTCTATTTCCTGCTCAATTCTGCCACCCTGAGCAAGCTCGCTTTTCAGTTTGTTTTCTTCAGCCTGAAGTTCTTCCTGCTGGTTACGTAATGGAGTATATTCCATAAAATACCACCAGCCGACCATTCCTGTAAAAATTATTACAAAGGCCAGAAATATCAGCACTTTTTCATTCATACAAAGCCTCCTCCATTACATCCTTTCCTTTTTAATTCGACAGGTGATTTCAATATTAAAAACCGGAACATTTTTTTCACCATCATCCATATGTGTTTTTATTGCATTCTCTAAGTTAACTTCGGAAAAAAATTCATTTCCCTTTAGCTTTTCTATAAAATTACTTACCACAACCCAGTCATTTTCAGCGACCGCACTCATGCTCACTCTGAAATCCGGCTGAACATTGAATTTTGTAATCCATACACCAGCACCTTTTTTCATATCTGTAACTTCTGTAAGAGATTCCCATATTCTTGTCCAGGCAACAACATCATCACCTGTAATAATAGATTTGACCATGTTAATTCTTCTTCTTAAATCATTTATCTGAGTAATCAGATTATCTCTTACTCTTTCTTTATCGGCTATCTGCTGTTTCTTCTGCTGTTTCAGTCTGTTAATGTTTGCTTCATACTGAGTTATTACAGATTTTTCAGCATCAAGTCTCATGACAAAAAGATAATAACCAACAAAAGCTATTACAGCTAAACCAAGTATTGTCCCGATAGGCAGTTTAGGTATTTTAATCCCCTGCTTTTCAGGTAAAAGGTTAATTCGAATAAATTTATTCATTTTTTCACCACCTCTCTGAGAGCTATACCAAGTGCGACTGAAAGCTCCTGTTTATACTGATCAAGCTGTTCAGCATTAGGCACACTTACTCTCACTGTTTCATAAGGCTCTGCAATCATTACTTCTATTCCGAGTTCATTTGCAAAAAATACATCAATATTAGGCAGATTAGCTGTTCCACCTGTTAATATGATTTTATCTATCTGTTTTTCTCTGGATTGTGCTTTGAAAAAGTCGAATGACCTTCTAATTTCTGATGCGAGTTCTTCTACTATTGTATTTATAACATCTGAGATTTCATTTCTGTCACTTTCTTCAATGGCAACTCTGCCTTCTTCTTTTTTAATATTTTCTGCCTGCTCTAATTCTAATTTTAACACATCTTTAATAACATTGCTAATGTTATTACCAGCAATGGTTATATTTCTATGAAAATCCAGCACTCCTCTTCTGACAATATCAATATTTGTGGTTGAAGCCCCAATATCTATTATTGCAGTAATACTCTCAGGGTCAACCATATGAAGAACAGAGTTAATTGCACCGAAACAGTCAACATCAACGACTTTTAAATTTACTCCGCTGTTTTTAAGAGTGGTCTGATATGTATTCAATATTTCTTTGGGCGTACATACTAGAAGTATATAGTTTTGAGAAACTTCATCTTCCATAATTTCACCGAGTTTGAAATATGAAATCTGAACCTCGTCAATACTATACGGAATATACTGCTCGGCTTCAAACTTTATTGCTTCTTTCAACTCATCGTCTTTCATCATTGGCATTTTTATAAATCTTATAATCGCATTCTGAGCCAGAATGCTGCCTACATAATGATTTCCTTTGATTTTACTTGCTTTCAATACTTCTCTAACAGTTTCTGCAACTGTTCCAGCATCTACAATATTACCTTCAACAATTGTCCCTTCAAGTGGCAGAGAAGCCACACCATAACCTGCTAACACTGGCTCTTTACCATCTTTAATTAGAACTACTTTAACTGCACTTGAGCCGATGTCTATTCCTACTACATTTTTTCCGCCGCCGAAAACCATAATCCACTCCTATTTAATTGAATTCTCGGATATTTACTTAATTTATCGACATAAAAATACAATTTGTTAATTTTTTTTGTATAATAGTATTCGAGGATTAAATTATGACAAACACAGTTGAATTTGCTTTAAACAATATCGACAGACTTGAACATTTCCTTTGCGATAAAGGTATGATTAAAAGTCAGCCAGGGAATTATCAACTTTTAAAATATACCGGTAACCAAATCAATGTTACTTTATATTCTTCTGGAAAACTTGTTTTTCAGGGAAAAAATACTGAAAATATTTTTTCAGATTTTATTAATGTTTTTGATAATAAAATTTATGCTCATTATGGTTCAGATGAATCAGGAAAAGGGGATTTTTTCGGTCCGCTTGTTATATGCACAACTTTTGTATCAGAAAAAAATTTTCAAATTCTCAAAACTATGAATATTATAGAATCAAAAAAAGCTACACTTTCTTCTATTAAAGAAAATTCATCAAATCTCAAAAAATTGATACCTTATGAAATTATTAAAATAAATCCTGAAAAATACAATTCTCTGTATGATAAAATTGGTAATCTTAACAAACTCATGACATGGGCTCATACAAAAGCTATTGAAAATCTTACTGAAAAAATAAAGGAAAAATCTGATATTTATGTTGATAAATATGCTTCAAATCTAAATTTTAAAATCAAAGCTGACAACAATATTATTTATGAAACTCATGCTGAAAAACATATTGCTGTTGCAGCTGCTTCTATTATTGCAAGAGATGAAGCTTTGAAGTGGTTTGATTTCAAATCAAAAGAACTGGGAATAACTCTTCCCCGTGGCTGTTCACAGGTTAAAGGTGTTGCAAGACAGATTGTTCAAAAACACGGAAAAGTTTTTTTAGAAAAAGTATGTAAAAAAAGTTTTAAAACCTTTAATGAATTAGAAGTATGAAACAGTTAATAAGTGAATAAGTGAATGAGACCGGAAGGTTTAAAGCGATATGAGTTATCCGTAATCCGTTAAAACCTTTCTTGCTTTGTTTTTTTTGGATCACTCATTACTCATAACTGATCACGGTTTTTAAGATTCTTTCGCGTTTCTCTCGCGTTTTATCCGCGTTTTTTAAATATGTCTAATCTAAGTTTTAAGCTTCTGCTTCTTGACTGATGGAAACAAAACATTGTTTAATATCAATCTGTAACCGGGTGAATTTTGATGATATTTTAAATCTGTTGGTTCCTGACCGACAAGATGGGCATAATCTTCGGGATCATGTCCTCCTAAAAAAGTAAAAGTACCCTTCCCTCTCACTCCATGAATATATTTGACAACATCTTCATCTACATATCCAAGTATTATTACATCTTTTTTTATGAACTTCTTTTTAAAAGAGGTTGTCTGTCCCAGGAAATCTGAAATAATTCTTTCGTGATTCTGAGTAAGTATTGCTGAAGTACGATCAAACTTTGCAGCAAATTCAAAGAGTTTTATAGTTTTAATATTTGCAGTTATACTTTTAACTTCTATATCAATATCTGAAAAAGCGTATATATATGGATTTGTGATAAGTGAGAAATTTTCAAATGCAAAAGTATAAGAAAAGTCAAGTTTCTCAGCATAGTTTTCATCTAATGGAGTGTTATCAATTTCAGGTGCAACAATATCTGTTTCTAATGCTGCAAGGGCTATATCAAGCGTTTCTGTTGCTGCACACATTGCAAAAAGAAACCCACCCTCTTCAACGTATTCTCTGATTTTTGCAGCTACCGCTTTTTTAAGATTTGGAACAGTTTTAAACCCCATTTTCTCTGCCCTGTTTTCCTCAAGAATTACTCGTTCTCGATACCAGTCTGCTCCAGAATATGCTCCGTAAAATTTTCCATACTGCCCGGAAAAATCCTCATGATGAAGATGAAGCCAATCATAATCAGGTAATTTATTTGAGAGGATTTCTTCATCATATATTTTATCATAGGGTATATCTGCATATTCAAGCGCCAGTGTAACAGCATC
>JBAZDD010000023.1:0-17247 GCA_041654635.1 Candidatus Muiribacteriota bacterium | reverse complement strand
TACGGCTCTTAAGTTCTTGCTTTATCGGATTACCAATTACTGATTACTGTTTACGGCTCTTAAGTTCTTGCTTTATCGGATTACCGATTACTGATTACTGTTTACGGCTCTTAAGTTTCACCCGCGCTCCTCTACGTGTACATGTTTTTAATTGTTTTGTCAATAGAAACAGTTTTCTATATAATCAAATCTATCTCCATCTATGGCAAAAACATCAAACTGCTGATAAAAATCCATGTATTTCTGATTTTTAATCAGAAAAAAACCAGCTGCTGATTTTATTCTTTTCTGTTTAGAAACAGTTACAGATTCCGCTGCATTAGAAATTGATCCTTTTTTGCGAAATTTGACCTCGATAAAATGGATTACCTCATCTTTGACTGCGATAATATCAATTTCACCCATTCTACATGTGAAATTTTTATCGATTATTTTAAAACCTTGATTTTCAAGGAATTTTGACCCCTGTTCTTCCCATTTTTTGCCCGAGTTATTCATAATCTGAATTTTTATTTTCTTCAATAATTTTTGATAAAAAACTGGCTATTTTGTCAATTTTTTCAGCTCTTTCAGACATTTTTTTTAATTTATTCAAGTTATAATAATGTTTTTCAAGATCAGAATGTATTTTTATACTTTTTTTTCTGAATTCGTTAATTTTATGAAAAACAACTTTATTTGTTTTAGAGCTGAAATTAATCACTTTTTTAATATTTGCCCCAGTTTTTTCAAACAGTTGTTCAAGATTTTTTTCAGAAATATTTTTTATATTATAATAATAATTAGTCTGAGCCTCAATATAATCTGAAATTTTTGATATTTCACTTAAATTCATCTGATTTGCTTTCTCAACAGTTCTTACAATTTCACCTATCAGATTGAATTGATTCTCAACCTGTTTTTCAAACATAATATTCATATTTTCCATGGTTTTTATGATAAATTTAATCTCTTCTGTAAAATCTGTTTTATCATCAATAATTTTTTCTTCTGGAATTTTCTTTTTAACTGATTCTGTTTTAGAATTAAAATTTGAAAGTAAAATTTCATCAATATTTGAATTTTTTGAAAGAAGCTCTCTTGTTAACTTGATTGCGTCATTATTATCATAATTTTCAATATTGTTAAGAAAATTTAAAATCGCAGGATTTTCGATAAATTTTATTACAAGTTTCAGATTTTTCTCCATTTCTTCAACATTACCTTTTAACGCAGAAAGAAAAGCATATCTATAATATACGTTATAGTTAAGAGGATTTATTTTTCTTGATTTTTCAAGAATTTCAAACGCTTTTTTGAAATCCTGCGAAGCAATAAATACATCTGCTATCTTAATTAGAAAAATATCATCGGTTATAAAATTTGAAAGTTCATCCGCAAGAATTACAGCATCTTCAATATTATTTAATTTCATATCTATATCAATCAGCTTTTTTCCAATTTCTGTTCTGATTCCTGAATTATCTGTTGAGTTAAAAATTTCCCGAAATATTCTTCCAGCTTCATCAAAATTACCATTATTAAAATAAATATCCCCAATTTCTTCACGTACAGCTACGTTATCTTTTTTCAGCACAAGTACTTTTTCAAAAAAAGTTATTGCTTTACTGTTCTGACCACAGGAAGAATAGAAATTACCAAGATTTAAATATCCTTTTTCATTATCAGGGAATTTTTCAATATACTTCTTCCATAACTCCCCAATACGCATTTTCATACCAAGTTTTGAATAAATTTTTGAAAGTTCGGTAAAAAAAGAATATGCGGGAATATAGTTAATCCCGGTTTCAAGAATTTTTCTTGCATCATTTAGCATATTTTTTTCCTGATAAATTCTTGAAATATATAAATAAGCCATTGTATATGCTGGATTTAATTGCAAAGACTTTCTGAAATGTCGAAATGCATTTGAATAATCACCAGAATCAAAATAAGTCTTTCCAATCGTAAACTCAGTTTCACCGCCTGCTGTATCTCTTTTTTTAGATAAATTTAAAAAATAGGAATTAATAGAAGAAGCACCCTCGACAGGGTCAATAATTTTACCAAATACATTGATAGCCATAATTAAAAATTATACCATAAAATAAATATAAGTGAAACATTTAAAATCGCGTACTAAAACGCGAATGAATCGCGGATGAAACGGGAATGAACCTTAAGAGCCGTAAACAGTAATCCGTAATCCAATAAATCAAAAACTTAAGAACACCGGGTGAAACGCGGATGAAACGGATAAAAAAAAGCGGTGGATTGCTCCACCGCTTTTAATTTTATTAAACTAAAAATTAACTGTTTTCTTCTTCCAGTAAAATTTCTTCTACTGGTTCTTCAAATTTCTCATTTTTATTCCAGATTTTAAGATTTTTGTATTTTCTCAAACCTGTTCCACAAGGTATAAGTTTACCAATGATAAGGTTTTCTTTAAGACCTTTCAACTTATCAACTTTACCTTCAATTGCAGCTCTTGTTAAAACTCTTGTTGTTTCCTGGAAGGAAGCAGCAGAAATAAATGAATCAGTTGTAAGAGCAGCCTTTGTAATACCCTGAATAATTCTTGTAGCTTCAGCTGGCTGACCACCTCTTTTTACAACTTTTTCGTTTTCTTCTTTTAACTCATCAACAGTAACAACTTCGCCAGCAATATATTTTGTATCACCAGCAGTTTTAATTTTAGCTTTTTTAGACATCTGAGATACTATAATCTCAATATGTTTATCGTTAATGTTAACGCCCTGCTCACGGTAAATCTGCTGAACTTCGTTGATTATATATTTCTGTACAGCTTCAAGACCCGCGACTTTAAGAACTTTCTTTGGTGAAACACTTCCTTCAGAAATAAAATCACCAACTTTAACAATTTCACCGTCTGAAAGCACCACAGAAGCAGCACCAAGCTGAGCTTTTGTCTGTTTCTTTTCACCATTTGAAGTTTCAATAAAGAAGTTTGCTCCACTTGCTCTTACCACACCATCTTCAGCAACAATAATTGCTTCTTTTCTTGGTTTTCTGATTTCAAATAACTCAGTAACCCTTGGAAGACCCTGAACTATATCGATAGTTTTTCTCGAAGACTGCTCAAATCTAGCCAGAATAGTTCCCTTTTCAACAAAATCAGAAACTTTGATAAAGTTTTCTTTAATATTCATTTTATTTTCTTCAATGAATTCTGCAAGTTTCTTATCAATTTTCTGATATTCAGAAACAATTACCTTACCTTTTTTATCCTTAAGTTCAGAAGCACAGATTTTATCTTTTATTCTGTGAACAATACTTCCTTTTTTCTTAAGGTCAATAAGCTGGCTGTCAACATTAAGAGTAGCACCCTCAAAAATCTGATGTGTTTCACCAGCCTGAACACGAATAGCCTCAACAACGTTTCTTCTCTTTCCTTTTTTAGTGTAGGAATGAATCAGTTTAACCACACCTTCTTTTTCATAGGAATAAGAAACATAAGTTTTAGATTCATCAACTTCTTTGAGGAATTTGATTTCACCTTTAGCATAGTTGATTGTATAATCTTTATCTCTGCTGAGTTTTTTACCGTTGTTTTTAATAGTTTCACTATCTTCAAAAACAGGATGATAGTTACTCATATAAATATTTTGTGAATCAAGAATAATTTTTTCCTCAACCTGTTCAATAAGTTTAAGTTTTTTATTCTTCAATACTATAAGAGTCTGACCAGCTGTTACTTCTTGATCGTTTTCAACCATTACATCCATATCTTCTGTAAGTTTGTATTTTTTCTCAAGTTTTTCAACACTTACAACAACTTTACCATCTTTTTTCTCTTTTTTTGAAACATAAGGTATGAAGTTTGTAATTTCATCATCAATATTCACATAATCATCTTTTCCTACTTTAAGGTCAAATCCGTAAGGAATTACAAATTCCTTACCAGCAAATATTGATATTTTTTTAACCAGTTCAAGACCTGTATCCTGATCATATTCAGTAATATAGTTAACTTTTCCAGCTATTCCAGTAACAAGAGGCTGAAGTGGTTTAATTATATCAGTATCAGAATTAACTTCCTGATTTTCTTTAACAAGAAGTTCAACTGTTTCAGGTATATAATGGTATTCTTCTTCACTTACAATCACAACACTCTTAAGATGTGTAGGCATAATAAGCTCCTGACCTACTTTTGAAGCGGAGCCGTTTTTAATTTTAGGTGCAGCACCGTAAGGAATATTATATTCTCTGACTTCGGTAAACTTGATATTTTTAATATTAAGTTTTTCCTTATCAATTCTTTCAGCTATATCTTCGCTTATAACCTGACCTTTTTCAGCTATACATTCACCAGTTTTTGTGTTTATAACTGGTTCAAGTAATGTTCTGTTTGTAATTCTGTGTTTGAACTGTTCACGTTTATTCACAATAAACTCGACTTTGGATTTAATTCTTAAAGCAGGAACATCAATTTTTACTGTTTCAATTTTATCAACATTCTTTTTGATTGTTTCATAAAGTTTTTCATCAATCAAATCGCCTTTTTTAGCAATTTCTTTTTTATCAACAATAACTTTAGAATAAAGAGGTTTACCGAAAATATATTCTAAACCACTTTTTTCTCTTATATCAACAATTCTGAAATCATCAACTTCAACAATACCTTCTTCAGTTGCAACAAGCAGTTCTTTTTTAAGGAAATCATCTGAAATTCTGTCACCTTTTTTCAAAACAAGTTTTCCATCAACAGAATAAATATCTTCGTAAACTTCCTTATCTTTAATTTTGTCAGAAAGAATAGATTTCTGATTAAGTTTCAGATTTTTAATATTCTTAACTCTGACAATATTAAATTTATTGTCTTTGATAATTTCAACAATACCTTCAATTGAAGGCTGAAGTCTTATAGGTTTTGTTATTTTAATACCTTTTTCAACAACCTCACCTGGCTTAATTAATACTTTTTCAATTGGGAACTTGATAAATTTAGGTATATCATGTTCTTCTTCTTTAGTTATAAGTATTCTTCTCACGTTTTCAGTAAATTTTGAGCTTGTTGTTTTAGTAGGAGCAATAGTAACTCTACCTTCAACATCTGATGTAAAACAAACTTCTTTTTTCTTTTCATCAAATTTTAAAGGCATGTCATTTGAAATATGATATTCTCTTCTTGTATCTCTTTTTACAATAAGACTGTTTGAGTCTTTTTTGTATTTAACCGCACCATCAATTTCAGATGTTATAACAAGAAGGTCATCATTGTATTTTACATTTGCACCATTTATTACTTTAAGTTCAGCACCGCCGGTAGCTGTAGTGCCGGAAACATATTCTTTAACATTTTTAGCAAGGTCATAATCAGCAAATTTATGTCCAGAATCAGGAACAATAAATAAAATACCATCACTGGAAATAACTTTCTGGTTTTTAACTTTGATATCAAAAAAGTCAACTGTTCCATTAATACCAGCAATAGCAGCATTCTGCTCAGAAGATGTTTCTGCAATTATATCACCAGCCTGAATTTCTTCACCCTCTGAAACAAGAAGATAGGAACCCTGGTTTATAAAGTAAACTTCTTTAATTTCATCATTTTTGATAATCAATCGACCTTTTTCAGAAACAACAACGTTATCCTGAACCACAAGAGATTCAAAAATCACTTTACCATTAATTGAAGAAACAAGTCTTGCAGGATCATATTCAACAATTGTATCACCCATTGCAACAAAATCACCTTCTTCAACTTTAAGAACTGAACCAGCCGGAAGATTATATTTATGACTTTTTCCTTCTACTGTTTCAATTGTCACATATCCTCTAAGTGCAATTCTTTTAACGTTATCATCATCTTCATCCTGCTGACCTTCAATAAAATTACTTTCAACAGCAATTTTTCTATCAACTTTTCTGGACCATACAAGATGATCAAATTTTATTGTTCCTTCATTTTTAGCTTTAATAACTATTCGCTGAACAACCGCAACACCACCAGTATGGAAAGTTCTCATGGTAAGCTGAGTTCCAGGTTCACCAATTGACTGAGCAGCAACAATACCAACTGCTTCACCTTCTGAAACAAGTCTGTTGATGGCAAGGTCTTTACCATAACACAGAGCACAAATACCATTTTCAACTTTACAGGTAATTGCAGATCTCAGGAAAACTGGAGGTTTTACCTTGATTTCAGCTACTTTAGCATCTTTCAGTTTTTCAACAATAAATTCATCAATAACTTTATCAGGTGAAATTATGATTTTATTGTTTTTAAGATCTATAAGCTGTTCTGCAGTAATAAGCCCAATAATATTTTCATTAACAGGCATTTCTGTTTCAATTTTTTCAATTGTTTTTGCGATTTTTTCATCAACAATAGTGTTGGCTTTATATACAACCTCACCATTTGAAGGATTTACAACATCTTTTGCAAGAACTCGACCGGTAAGTCTTTCAGAAAGAGGAATTATAATTTCATCTACAAGAGAGTTACTTGCACTTCTTTTTTTACGAAGTGGAAGCATCATAACACCATCTTCAGTTCCACAATCATGTTCTTTAACAACAACTTCCTGAGATACATCAACAAGTTTTCTTGTAAGATAACCTGAATCGGCAGTTCTAAGCGCGGTATCAACAATACCTTTTCTCGCACCATATGTTGAAATAAAATATTCTGTTACAGACAAACCTTCTCTGAAGTTTGCTGTAATAGGGAAATCCATAATATCACCTTTTGGATTTGACATAAGACCACGCATTGCAGAGAGCTGTTTCATCTGTCTGAAACTACCTCTTGCACCCGAAATCGCCATCATGTAAACAGAGTTGAAATTTCCATCATTAACCTGTTTGTTAAAGTTATTCTGCAAATCATCCATCAATTCCTGATCGGCTGTCATCCAAACGTCAACTGTAGCCTGTCTTTTTTCATCATAGGTCATCTGACGTTTTGCATATCTTCTTGTAAAGTCTTCAGATTTCAATTTAGCTTTCTTTAAAACGTCCTGTTTTCTTGGTGGAATTAAACACTCGGAAACAGAAATAGAAACACCTGAACGAGTTGCAAATTTAAATCCAAGGTCTTTCAATCTGTCAAGAAGCAGAGTGGTTTCAACCTGACCACATTTTTCATAACAGTCAGTAATAATTCTTGAAAGTACGCCTTTACCAACCTGTTTATTAATAAAACGAAGTTCTTCAGGAAGAATTGTATTGAAAATAATTCTACCAGGAGTGGTTTCAACCATTTCACCATTATGATTAAGAAAAACTTTTGTTTTAAGATCTATTTTTTCAGATTCATAAGCAAAAATTGCTTCTTCAAAATTTGAAAAAACCTGATATTTTAATACTTTAAGTTCTTTAACATCTGTTTTTTCAATTTTATCAATTAAAGCTGGAGTTATTTTTTCAAATGAATCACAAATTTCCACACCATTTTTATCTACAACAGGCTGGAAAGTTTTACATGGCACAAGAACGGTTCTAAGTTTCTGAGCTACGGTTCCATGAGAATCAGATTTAATATTAATAAAATCTTTTGATTCAACTTCCCATGTAAGATAATAAATACCAATTGTCATATCATGAGTTGGAACTGTAATTGGTTTACCACTTGATGGTGCAAAAATATTGCTGGATGCCATCATAAGCATTCTTGCTTCAGTCTGTGCTTCAACAAGAAGAGGTACATGAACAGCCATCTGGTCACCATCGAAGTCAGCGTTGAAAGCTGCACATACAAGAGGGTGAATTTTAATAGCTTTTCCTTCAACAAGCACAGGCTGGAAAGCCTGAATACCAAGTCTGTGAAGAGTTGGTGCACGGTTCAGAAGCACTGGATGATTTTCAATAACTTCCTGTAATACATCCCATACATCATCACTTTTTTTCTCTATAATTTTTTTAGCTGATTTAATGTTAAAAGCTTTTCCTTTAGCAACAAGTTTATGCATGATAAAAGGTTTAAAAAGTTCAAGTGCCATGTCTTTTGGAAGACCACACTGATGAATTTTAAGTTTAGGTCCGACAACAATAACAGATCTACCAGAATAATCAACACGTTTACCAAGAAGATTCTGTCTGAAACGACCTTGTTTACCTTTAAGCATGTCATTTAAACTCTTCAGAGGTCTTTTACCTGAAGAAACTATTGCTTTTCCGTGTTTACCATTATCAATAAGAGCATTAACCGCTTCCTGAAGCATTCTTTTTTCGTTTTTAATAATAATATCAGGAGCATCAATAGATAAAAGTTTTTTCAACCTGTTGTTTCTGTTAATAACTCGTCTGTAAAGATCGTTCAAATCAGAAGTAGCAAATCTTCCACCGTCAAGCTGAACCATAGGTCTCAAATCAGGAGGAATTACCGGAAGTGTGTCAACAATCATCCATTCAGGTCTGTTACCTGAATTTTTGAATAATTTAGCAATTTCCAGTCTTTTTACAATATTTTTCTTCTGAGAACCACTTTCTGTAGCAAGTTTATTATGAAGTTCAGCAATAAGATGATCAAGATTTATTTCTGCAAAAAGTTCTTTTATTGCTTCAGCACCCATACATGCACGGAAAATATCTTTGTATTTATCAAAATATTCTCTGTATTCAGTTTCTGTAAGAAGCTGTTTTTTTGCAAGTGGCAATTTACCTGGGTCTAATACAATATAAGAGTTGAAATAAAGAACTTTTTCAAGATCTCTTGGTGATATGTCAAGAAGTGTCGCCATATAGTTAGGAGTTCCTTTAGAAAACCATATATGAGCAACAGGAGCAGCAAGATCAATATGACCCATTCTCTCTCTTCTAACTTTAGTTCTTGTTATTTCAACACCACATCTTTCACAGATAATACCTTTGTATCTTATACTTTTATATTTACCACATGAACACTGATAATCTTTGGTTGGTCCAAAGATTTTTTCACAGAAAAGACCATCTTTTTCAGGTTTATGTGTTCTATAGTTAATTGTTTCAGGGTTTTTAATTTCACCATAAGACCATTTTTTAATATCGTCTGGTGAAGCAACACTTATCTTTATCGCATTAAATTTTTCAATATCCCACATCGGTTAGTTCTCCTTTAATTAGGCAATAGTATTTGATTCAGAAACTTTTTCAGTTCCACCCGTTTCTGTTGTAATACTTTCAAGCTCATCATCCTTAATAAGCTCCATTTTCAGACACAATGACTGAAGCTCGGAAACAAGAACTTTAAATGCTTCAGGAACTGAAGCTTTAATTGTGTTTCCACCTTTGATGATTGTTTCATACACTTGAACTCTACCTTCAACATCATCAGATTTAACTGTCAGAACTTCCTGTAAAATGTGAGCTGCACCATAAGCTTCAAGTGCCCAAACTTCCATTTCACCAAATCTCTGACCACCAAACTGAGCTTTACCTCCAAGAGGCTGCTGAGTAACAAGTGAATATGGACCAGTCGCTCTTGCATGAATTTTATCATCAACAAGATGAGCCAGTTTTAACATATATGAGTTTCCGACCATTACGGGATTTTCAAACTTTCTACCTGATCTTCCATCAAAAATGTATTGTTTACCAGTTTCAAAAGCAAACAATTCACAACCAGAGAAAGAAGTTTTAAAATCAACAGATTCTTCAACAGATAAGAATTCAGGTTCATAATTAACTTTTGAATTTTTATCAACACCACTGTCTTTTTTATTCAACTGCCATACAGGTTCAAGATTTTCTTTAACATAACTTGCTGGTTTGACATTTTTAAATACAGTAGTAAGATTACCTGCCTTAAGCGCTTCAGCTGTTGCTTTTTCACTTTTTGAAACAAACTCTCCAATAACAAAATTGTTATCTGCATGAAGAAGTTTGGCAGATTTTGAATGAAGTATTGAAGCTATTGAATCATAAACTGAACATTCAACAGCTTTTTCAATAATACTGTTTTTATCTTCTTTTGAGGAAATTGTGTCAATTGCAATTCTTGCAATTTTAACACCTTCTTTATTATAAACAGGCATTGATGAATTTCTAACAAGATTTGCCAGTACAACAAATCTGAATAAATCTTCTTCTTCAATACCATCAAAAACTGGTGTTTCACAGTAAACATCAAAAACATAAGCCAGATAGCCAAGATGTCCTTCAAGTACCTGTCCGAGATTCATACGGGAAGGCACACCAAGAGGATTCAATATAATATCAATTGGTGTTCCATCAGCCATGAAAGGCATATCTTCTTCTGGAAGTATGTTTGCAATAACACCCTTGTTACCATGTCTTCCAGCCATTTTATCACCCACAAGGATTTTTCTCTTCTGAGCTATGAAAATTCTTACAAGAGTATTAATATCATGAGGTAATTCATCGCTGTTTTCTCTTGTAAAAACATTTACATCAATTATTGTTCCTGATTCACCATGAGGAACTGTGTAGGAAGTATTTCTGACATCTCTTGCTTTTTCACCGAAAATAGCTCTTAAGAGTTTATCTTCAACAGTAAGGTCAGTTTCACCCTTAGGTGTAACTTTTCCAACAAGAATATCTCCTGAATTTACTTCTGCACCAATTCTTACAATACCTTTATCATCAAGATTTTTAAGAGCATCCTGACTGATATTAGGTATATCTCTTGTAATTTCTTCAGGTCCAAGTTTAGTATCTCTTGTTTCAACTTCATATTCTTCAACATGCATTGAAGTATAAACATCTTCTTTTACAAGTCTTTCTGAAAGAATAATAGCATCCTCGTAGTTATATCCTTCCCATGACATGAAAGCACTTGTGATATTTCTTCCAAGAGCAACTTCAGAAGCGGAAGTCGCAGCACCATCAGCAATTGGTTCACCAGCTTTGACAACATCGCCTTCTCTGACAATAGGTCTCTGGTTAATACATGTTGACTGATTTGAGCGCTGGAACTTATTAAGTGTATATTTTTTATAAAGATACATTTTAACTGTTTCAACATTATCTTTAAAAAGTTTATCAACTAAATTAGGGGTAAGAAGTTCATCTTTTGCAATCAGAACTTTTTTACCTTTAACAACATCTTCAGCAACTTTTCTATTTCTTAAAATTTTTCTTGCAATGTCACTTGTGAGTGCAACATCTTCAAATTTATCAGTTCTTCTGATTAAAACATAATCAGCAGCAACCTGTTCAACTATACCATCATGCGCTGAAACTATTCCTGTACCTGAATCGATTGCTACTCTTCTTTCTATACCGGTTCCAACATACGGAAGCTCAGTATTAAGAAGTGGAACTGCCTGTCTCTGCATGTTTGTTCCCATCAGAGCTCTGTTAGCATCATCATGTTCAAGAAATGGAATAAGCGATGCTGCTACAGAAATCATCTGCATTGGAGAAACCATACAGAAATCAGTTTTATCAGCTTCCATATAGGAAAACTCATGACCAACTTCAGAAAGATATTTCACCGGAATAAGATCACTTGTGAATTTTTCGTCTTTTGTTATTGAAACATCTGGAGGAACAATAACAAAATCATCTTCTTCGTAAGCATCCATATAAACAACATTATCAGAGATTTTTTTCTTATCAATTTCTCTGTATGGAGTTTCAAGGAATCCATATTTATTAATTCTTGTATAAACTGCCAGAGAAGCAATCAACCCTGCGTTAGGACCTTCAGGAGTTTCTATTGGACATAGTTTTCCAAGATGAGTTGGATGAACGTCACGAACTTCATAACCAGCTCTTTCTCTTTTTACACCACCTGGTCCGAGAGCTGAAATTCTTCTTTTATGAGTAAGTTCTGCAATAGGATTGGTCTGATCCATAAACTGTGAAAGCTGACTTGTTCCAAAGAAATCGTCAAGCATAGCTTTTATAGGTCTGTTATTTATAAAATTCTGAGCAGTAACACCCTGATTATCCTGAAGAGTCATTTTTTCACGAATTTCTCTTTCCATTTTTGTTAAAGAAATTCTGAACTGATTCTGAAGCATTTCACCACATCTTCTAACCCTTCTGTTTCCAAGATGGTCAATATCATCAAGGTGACCTATGCCACCGGATAAATCTATAAGATATCTTACAATTGCAATAATATCACTTTCAGCTAAAACTCTGCCTTTGGTAACTTCAATACTTTCAAGACCAGAATTGATAATAACCTCAGAAAGTCCTATGGTAATTTCCTTTTCTGGTGTAATTTTGAATTTTTTACCTTCATATTCCAGCTCAAGTGATTTAGATACATTTCTTCCTAAAAGATATTTCTGAACTTCGATTGAATGTTCAATATCATTCTGCTCAATATCCCCAATAATATGTCTTAATTCAACAAGAGATTTTTCAGGATATAAAACTCCCTTTCTTCTAATATCAACTTTCTGAATTTTCTGTTGTTCAAGCTGTTCAATTTTTTCTTCAGTAATAACTTCACCTTTTTTGAACAGCACTTTATCTTTTCCAAAAAGAACATCATCAGCAAAAGTTATAAAATCTACAAGATAAATAGTTTCAACATCTTTTTCAATTATTGTTGGAACAACATCACCTTCATTATTTTTAACTTTGATTGTTTTAAGATCAAGCTCTTCAATAATTTTTGCAGTTTTAAGATTTATAAACTCACCTTCATTTATTATAACTTTGCCTTTTGAATCTTTTATTGTTTCAGCAACCTGTTTTTTAATAATTCTATCTCTGAGACGAATTTTTCTGTTAAGTTTATATCTTCCCACATATGAAAAATCATATCTCTTACGATCAAAATATAGATTTCTGAGAAGTGTAATTGCTGCTTCTGCTGCAAAAGGTTCGCCAGGTCTTAATTTATGGAAGATTTCTTTTAAAGCATCTTTGTAATCTTCAGCTTTATCAATTTCATATGTTTTTGTTATATAATAGTTTTCACCAAAAATATTTTTAATATCATCTCTTGAATAACCAAGAGCACTTAAAAATGTTGTCACAGGGATTTTTCTTTTCCTGTCAAGTCTGACATGCATCAAATCTTTGATAACATCAAGTTCCAGCTCCAGCCATGCACCACGATAAGGTATAATTTTTGCAGTGTATGATTTTTTAGCTTTATCATATTCAAAATATGTACCTGGAGATCTGTGAAGCTGAGAAACTATAACTCTTTCAGTTCCATTATAAATAAAAGTTCCTCTTTTAGTCATAATTGGAAGATCGCAAAGGTAAAGAGTCTGTCTTTTAATTTCACCGGTTGATTTATTAATTAATTCAACAATCAGTTCTAATCTGACTGCATAAGTAAGAGATTTTCTCTTACATTCTGATTCAGAATTTTTAACTCTGAACGGTACATCACCGACCATAGAAATCTGACATTCTCTTTCGTCATAATGACAGTCTTCATAACGACACTCTAAACCAGCTGCCTTATTTGGACATTTTTTACACATAGGAAGACCAAGGTTATAACCCTTGTATTCAAGCATAAGATTGCCAGAAAAGTCTTTAATAGGAAAAATTTCCAGAAAAACTTCATGCAGTCCTCTTCTTTTTCTTTCCTCATGTGACAGCTCAGGTTGCAGAAACCAGTTATATGAACTTGTCTGTGCTTTAATAAGTTCATAAATGTCAAGAATCTGTCTTCTTGAGCCAAAATTGATTTTTGTTCGACCAGCCATTCTTTTTAACTCAGGCATTAAGAAAATCCCCCTTGGAAACGAGATTGTGACGCTTTTTCAGGACATAGCAGTCCCAAAGTTAGAAAATTATACCAACCAACATTGTCAATGTCAAATTTTTTTTACCAGTGACCAGAAATAAAAAAAGGGTCGCCTTAAAAAAATAAGACAACCCTGTTTTTTTTATAAAGAAAAAATTACTTAAGTTCCATTTTTGCGCCGGCTTCTTCAAGTTTTTTCTTCATTTCTTCTGCTTCTTCTTTTGGAAGCTGATCTTTGATTGTTTTTGGAACTGTATCAACCATGTCTTTAGCTTCTTTAAGACCTAAACCTGTGATTTCTCTAAGAACTTTAATAACGTTAAGTTTTTTAGCTGCATCGAATCCAGCCATAACAACGTCAAATTCTGTTTTTTCTTCAGCAGCTGGTCCAGCAGCAGCCATTGGCATAGCAGCCATTGCCATAGGAGCAGATGCGGAAACACCAAATTTGTCTTCAGCAGCTTTTACAAGCTCAACAAGTTCTAAAACGCTCATTCCTTCAATTGCACTTAAAATTTCTTCATGTTTCATTATAGAATTCCTCCTAAATTAATTTTCTTCCTTTTGATTTTTTACAGCATTTATAACATTAACAAAGTTTTTGAGTGGACCTGCAAGAACATTGACAACACCCTGAATTGGTGAGTTGAACGCTCTAACCAGTCTCGCAATAAGTTCTTCTCTTGATGGAAGTTCAGCCAGAGTTTTAATTTCATCCTGTGTAAGAATTTTACCTTCGAGAACACTTGTTTTAATCACAAGAAATTTTCTTGGTTCAGGTAATTCTTTGATAAATTCAGTAGCAACTTTAACAGGAGCAACTGGGTCATCATAAGAGATAGCCAGAGCAGTTGTACCTTTTAGAAATTCACTGATTCCAGGGAAATCTATAGATTCAACAGCTTTTTCAATCAGTTTGTTTTTTGCCACAAAGTATTCAACGTTGTTTTCTCTGAATTTTTTTCTCAATGCAGTTACTTCATCAACTCTCATACCTTTGTATTCAGCAACAACAACTGTAACTGCTTTTTCAAGTTTCTTGCTTATTTCTTTAACTTGATCAACTTTAATCTGTGTAGGCACTATTTCACCTCCTTATAAGATTTTATAAAAAAAACTTCCCGCCTTCACTTGCCAGCAAAGACGGGAAGTTTTTTTATCCATGTTCTTTTAAAAAAGAACCGGTTACCTTTTCCCTGTCTCGGCTGGTAAAATTTAAGACTTAAACTAAGTCACCAACTGTCTTTGACAGTAAAATTTCTATATATTATACACCTTCAGATAATTTTCTGCAAGAGTTAATATCAAGTTTAATTCCTGGATTCATACTTGTAGCTATTGCAACTGATTTAACATACTGACCTTTTGCAGCAACTGGTTTAGCTTTTAAAATTGTTGAAAACATAGTTCTGAAATTTTCAATAAGTTTAGTATTATCAAAAGTTTCTTTACCGATAATTGTATGCACGATAGCATTTTTATCAAGTCTGTATTCAAGTCTTCCAGCTTTGATTTCTTTAATTGCAGCAGCTGCATCTGGAGTAACTGTTCCGTTTTTAGGAGAAGGCATCATACCTCTTGGTCCTAAAATTTTACCCAGTTTTCCAACAACTTTCATCATATCAGGAGTAGCAACAACTGCATCAAATTCCAGCCATCCTTTGATAATCTGATTAGCTGTTTCTTCGTTACCGATTACATCAGCGCCAGCTTCTTTAGCTTCTTTTTCTTTATCAGCTGAAACAAAAGCTAAAACTCTTTTTGTTTTACCAGTTCCATGTGGAAGCATAACTGTTCCTCTGATCTGCTGATCAGCTTTTCTAGGGTCAAGACCTAATATACAATGAAATTCTACGGACTGGTCGAATTTCACTTTAGGAAGGGTTTTTAAAATTTCAATGCCTTCTTCAACAGAATATAATTTTTCTTTCTGTATGAGTTTGGCAGCTTCCTGATATCTTTTACTTCTTTTTTTTGCCATTTTTTCTCCTTTCGGTTCAAGCGAAGTTAATTTTTTAACTTCTCCCGTTCACTGATTTTTCAGATAATTTCAATACCCATATTTTTTGCTGTACCTGCAATGATATTCATTGCACCCTGAACGTCATTAGCGTTCAAGTCAGGCATTTTGAGGCGGGCAATTTCCTCAAGCTGTTTTTTAGTAATTTTTCCAACTTTATCCTTAAGAGGATTTCCAGAACCTTTCTGAACTTTAGCTGCTTTTTTTAATAAATCAGTAGCAGGTGGAGTTTTCATAATAAAACTGAAAGTTCTGTCAGCATAAACAGTAATAACAACCGGTATTATAGAACCAGCCTGTTTTGATGTTTTGGAATTAAAATCTTTACAGAAACCCATGATATTAACACCATGCTGACCAAGAGCAGGTCCGATAGGTGGAGCTGGATTAGCTTTACCCGCAGGTATCTGTAGTTTAATCTGTCCGATTACTTTTTTAGCCATTTTCTATTCACCTCCCTTGCTTTTAGGCTTCTTCAACCTGACCGAAGTCAAGTTCAACAAGTGTTTCTCGACCAAAAATCTTAAGTCTGACCTTTACAACCTGTTTTTCCATATTTATATCATTAATCTCGCCAACAAAGTCTTCAAAAGGACCATCAGTAATTTTGGCTTTTGCACCCACAGCAAGATCAAAATCAACTTTCTTAACTTTTACACCATGACCAATCTGTTCGAATATATTCTGAACTTCTTTATCAGATAATGGAGTAGGTTTGTTACCTAAACCTATAAAACCTGTAACACCTTGAGTATTTCTTACAACAAACCATGAGTCGTCGGTAAGAATCATCTCAACCATAACATAGCCAGGGTAAATTCTTTTTTCAACTTCTTTTCTTTTCTTGTTTTTGTATTCAAAAACTTTTTTCTTAGGGATAATAATATCATGAATAAAATCACCCATTTTCATTTTTTCAATTCTCTGCTCAAGATTTGCTTTTACCTTATCTTCCTGACCAGCATATGTATGTATTACATACCATTTTTTATCCATAAAAATTTTCTCCTTTACCTGATAACAAAGTTAATTAAATAGTTGAACACTGAGTCCACAAAAAATATATATAACCCGGCAATCAGGGAAAGTGTAATTACTATGTTTGTAGAAATAATTATTTCTTTTTTTCCAGGCCAGCTGACTTTTTTAAGTTCAGCCATTACTTCAGAAAGAAACTTACTGATTTTCTTCATAATATTCACTGCTCCCGTTACAAAAATATGGCAGGGTAGGAGGGATTCGAACCCCCAACATTCGGTTTTGGAGACCGACGCTCTGCCAGTTAGAGCTACTACCCTACCTTGTTTATAACAAAATTACTTTGTTTCTTTGTGCATAGTGTGTTTTTTATCGTGTGGACAATACTTCTTAAACTCCACTCTTTCCTGATGCAGCTTTTTGTTTTTCTTTGTTGTGTAATTTCTGTTTTTACACTCGGTGCATTCTAGTGTTATTTTGTCACGCATTTTAGTTCACCTCTTTTATTCTATGATTTCTGTAACAACACCAGCACCAACTGTTCTTCCACCTTCTCTGATTGCGAATCTTAATTCTTTTTCCATCGCAATTGGAGTGATTAGATTAACTGTTATTGCCACATTGTCACCAGGCATTATCA
>JBAZDD010000022.1:0-17452 GCA_041654635.1 Candidatus Muiribacteriota bacterium | reverse complement strand
GCCTTTTTCAGTAAAAACTTTCAGCGCTTCTTCAATTGACATTTTTGATTGAATAAATTCTGTTTTTTTATTCTGAAGAGTTTTTTTCATTTCTTTTTCGATTTTTTTTAAATGTTCAGGAGTAATTTTTTCAGGAACTTCAAAGTCATAATAAAATCCATTATCTATTGCAGGTCCGAATCCGAGTTTTGTTCCAGGAAACATTTTCTGAACAGCTTCTGCTAAAACATGAGAAAGCGAATGTCTAATCATTTCAATATCTATCATAAATCCTCCGAATTAAAAATCATATATTAATAAATTCGAGATATTTTACCATAATTAATGTAAAAATTAAAGATTTTTGAAAATTACATCGATTAGCTCATTCATTCTGAATGGTTTGGGAAGATAATCATCAAATCCTTCCTGGAAAAAATTATCTGCATCTTCTTTCATTGCAAAAGCCGTTATTGCAACGATTTTTGCGCTGTTATCTCTGTTTTTTTCCAGTTTCCTGATTGCTTTTAAAACTTCTATCCCACTCATTTCGGGCATTTGAATATCAAGCAGTATGACTTTGATAGACGGATCCTTTTCAACTGTTTTAAGTCCTTCTTTACCAGAGTTTGCAGTAATGGGGTTAAAACCTTTTTTTAAAAGCATTATTTTTATAAGATTAAGATTATCGTTATTATCATCGATTATGAGAATTTTTTCGTGATTAGCTTCAGTTATTATTTTTTTTGAATCCATTGGTACACCCCCGTTTTTTGTATGTTCAATTAATAATGGAAGAAAAAGTGAGAAAGTAGAACCTTCATTTATTACAGAATCAACTTTAATTTCCCCGCCAATTTTTTCAGCAATTTTTTTGGATATTGTCAATCCAAGACCTAATCCGCCATATTTTTTAGAATATGAATTGTCGCCCTGAGTAAATCTTTCAAATAATTTGTCAATTTTAGTTTCATCTATTCCCGGACCGGTATCTTTGACGTAAATTTGTACAAGTTCTTTTTGAATATTATAACCAATTTTTACATAACCATCTTCTGTAAACTTTACAGCATTGGAAACAAAATTAGTAATAATCTGCTTTACTCTGTCAAAATCACTTATAAAAATAATTTTTCCTTTCGGGGGTTTATCAAATTTAATCACAACAGAATCTTTTATTATACTTTTTGAGAAAGCGGTTTCAACATCATCAAAAACTATTCTCAAATCAATGTTTTTAAGTTCAACTGAAATTTCATTTGATTCTATTCTTGCTATGTCAATAAGGTCGTTTATTATATAAAGAAGATGATTTGAAGCTTTTTTAATATTATTTATGAATTTTTTATGTTCTGAATTTTCAAGAAAATTATCTAGTATATCAGTATAACCAAGTATTGATGTCATTGGCGTTCTTATTTCATGACTCATATTTGCAAGAAATTCTGATTTCATTCTGTCGGCAATTTCTGCTTTTTCTTTGGCTTCTATTGTCTGTTTTAAAGCTTTTTTTCTCTGTAAAAGATTAAAAAATGTAAAAAATAGAAGAAAAAGTAATACTGCAACTGTAGAAGTAGAATATGATATAATTTTTCTTAGTTTTTCTTTATCAGCAATTTCGTAATTTATAAATTCACTGTTTCTTGGTAACATGTGAGGTTTTATATTCCATCTTAAAAGTTCTCGCATATCAAAAAGATAATAATCAGGTTTTTCAATACGGACAGGTATTTTTTTTGGGGAGAGATTTGTTTTTAATAATAATGTGCCGATTTCAGCAGCTTTTCTTCCCTGAATGCGACTTGAATTGAGGTTTCCGCCTATTATTCCATAACCTAACCAGGCATCTGCAAGTCCATAAACAGGGCAATTTGCTTTTTGAGAAATTAATGGATATAAATCTTTGAAATCTGAATATCTGCCATTTTTGTCGCGCTGCCATACAGATAAAATTAAAATGCTGTTTGCTGGAATCAAATTTAATTTATCTATCAGTTCATCTGTGGTAAGTTCCTCGCCGTTTAAATAAAAAAAATTCTGATTTGAAAAATTTTCCTCAATGTCTTTAATTGTTTTTCTTTGAGCTTTTCCAGTTACAGTTCCGTCAGATACAACATAAATATTCTCAATTCCTGAATGAAGAGTAAGGGCAAGTGATACTATTTTTTCTGCATCAACAACCTGAATATAACCTGTTATATTATCGTTTTTTAAAATGACATCAGGATTAAAATCGTTTACACCACAGAAAACAACGGGAGTATTTCCAAAAAGTTCTTCGCCGTAATCCAGTATGAAATTAAGTGCATCATCATCTGAACAAATTATTAAGTCAAAAAAATCTCTTTTGTATTTAGTTTTATAAAAAAATGCGAGATTATAAGAGAAATCACTGTTTACATATCTTTTTTTATCCATATATTCGATGAAAATTTCAACATTGTTTAACGAATTTTTTAAATATTCGTGGGTTTGCAAAACCATGTTATCAGTCCATTCATAACCCTGATGATAAGAATTTAAAATTAGAATTTTTTTATCAGAATATTCAGAATAAGTGTTTACTACTGAGCTTAACACTATAATAATTATCAATATTATTTTATTTTTTTCAGTCATAAATATTTCAGTTTAAATTTTTAAATTTTTTCTCAATAAGTATATATTTTAATAATTTAAAAATCAAATAATTATCAGTATTTATTTTGAAATACTTTGGCACAGGGGATTTTTGTTAAAATTTGATTAACTCAACATGAAGTGATATTTTTAATGTATGAAAAAAAATTTATTAATTTTAATAGTGATTTTTGGTTATTTTTTTCTATATTCTGACACCGGCTCTCTTCAGATTGCACGTTTGAAATATGATGGTGGAGGAGATTGGTATAATGACCCGGATGTTATTCCGAATATAACAAAATTTTTTAACAGTAATGTAAGCAGTATTTTTAAAACAGATGAGGCTGTGGTTACATTAAGAGATACCACTCTAATAGACTATCCTATTTTATATATGACTGGTCATGGAAATGTTGTTTTTTCTGATTTTGAACTTCAGATTTTAAGAAATTATCTTCTTTCTGGCGGATTTATTTATATAGACGACGATTATGGAATGGATAACAGTATAAGACAATTATTATCAAAACTTTTTTCTGACCGTCCTCTTGTTAGAATTTTCTCTGATTATAAAATATTCACAAGTTTTTACAATTTTGATTATTTACCAAAAATTCATGAACATGATGATAAACAACCTGAAATGTGGGGTATTTTTATTGGTGAAAGATTAGCTTTAGTTTATACTTATGAATCAAATATCAGTGACGGCTGGGCTGGTGAAAATGTTCACGGGAATCCTCCTGAGGTCAGAGAGGAAGCTTTAAAATTTGGAGTGAATATATTGTATTACGCGCTTACACAGTGATGGGTGAAACTTAGGAGCCGTGAGAAGTGAGAAGTTAGAAGTGAGTAAGTAAGATAAGAGCGTAATCAGTGATGAGTAATGAGTGATCCGAAAAAAACAAAAACATTGCTTTTAAGATTTTGTAGGGGTATTTTTAAAGTGAAAAAAGTATTTTTAATTTTTGTATTAATATGTTCAATTAAAATTTGTGCTGTTAATTTATTTACTGAAAAATTCCAGTTTGAAAATGAAATTTATACATGGGAATTAAGAACACTTGAAAGTGACGGATCCCCTGTTAATCATTATAAAAAAGAAAACTTTAATCTGTTTTACTCTACAATAGTTAACTGTGATGTTTTGTATGACAAAGAGCCTGCTGCATTTGCTGTAATTCTTGACAGAAGCCGAAGTCTCATTGAGTTTGAACAGGTTTCTAAAAAACTCTTTTTTGAAGCTCTGGCTTTAATCCCAGCTAACTCTGAAAAAATGTATGGATATTTTAATAATCGAATAGAATTTTTTAAAAAAATAAGTGATTCAGAACCAACTTCATGGAATATTATTGAAAACTTAAAATTTGAAGGCTCAACAGCTTTTTATGACACTCTGTACTATGCTTCTAAATTTCTTTCTGAATCAAGACTTGAGAAAAAATTTATCATTATAGTTACAGATGGTATTGATGAAGTAAATATTGGTGAAGAAACAAAAATGAGCCAGTTCCCTCTTGATTTTGTTATTGAAAGACTTCAGAAAGATGGTGTAAAAGTTATTACTCTTCTTCCTCAGACAAAAAGAACAGCTATTAACACACTGGAAAAAATAAAAATGGAAACAGATGGTGGAGTTTTTACTAAAAGTCAGGATGTTGATAAATATTTAAAAGAAAAACTTAGAAACAGATTTTCGATAACTTTCGAAGACCCGTTCAGACTTACTGAAACTTCAACTCGAGAGGTAACTGTTGCAATAAATTACAGAGGCGATACACTTAATCTTTTTGAAGAAATTAATGTAAAGAAAAATCAGCGGTACTGGTCAAGAGAGATAGAATCATATCTTAAAGATTATAAGATAATTGTTGATGATATTATTACAGATTATCCTAAAGTTATATTAAATCTTTATGGTTATGATAAAGGACGAAATATTCCAGGGCCATCAAAAAATGATATTAAAGTGGTTGTAAAAAGTGAAATTGTTCCATTTGAATGGGATTTTATCTATGATAATTCTTACAATATGATTGTTTTTGATAAATCAGCTTCAATGAAAATTCAATGGGACAAAACAACAGATTTTCTTACAGAATTTTTAACAAAAAAAGAATATTTTGACAGATTTTCATTGATTACATTTGATTCAAGAGCACGACTTTTTTCAGATTTTTCAGATTCAGTTGATGCTTATATGATAAAAAATAAAATACGACCTTCAGGTTCGACAGCATTTTACGATGCGCTTGTTTTTTCAGCAATGGCTCTTGAAAATTACAGAGGACATAAAAGCATTATAACTTTTACTGATGGTTTAGATCAGAGATATGAAGAAGATGTTGCTCCACTTTCAAAATATAAATATGAGTATGCAAGAGGAATTTTAAAAAGCAGAGGAATACCAGTTTATGTAATAAATTATAATGAAAAAGGTAATATAAAACAGCTGACAGACCTTTCGATATATACGGGAGGCGCATTTTTTCTTAATCCAACCGAAAAAAGTGCAGATGAGCTTCATAAATTGCTGAGAAGAAGTAAATCCGGGATTTACAGAATAAAATTTGATAATCCTGTTGTATTTGAATCAGAGTTTTATGACATAACAGGAGTAGTTTTAATCGAAAATGGAAGAATGATTAATTATGAAAATAGAGTTATTAACAATTTGAAATTAAAATAAAAAGGTGTATAATTAAACTATGATATTTTCTAATGATACAATTCAAAAAGCCTGGAAAAAAGCAGGTGGGAAATGTGAAGAATGTGGTAGGAGTCTTGTATTTACTCATTTAGAAAAATCAGGCGAACGTGGTGCATGGAATACTCATAATAAGACAGGGTTAATAGTAGGTCCTGACACTCCATCAAACTGTGCAATTCTCTGCTGGAGATGCTTCATGCGTTTAAATGCTTCAAAATTTATAAGAAAATAATGAATGGGGATATAATTCTGTGAAAATTGAAAATAACGAATATTTTGAAAAAATAAAAAAAATTACAGCTTTTCCAGTTCATCTTCACTGGGATGGCTCAATCCCGGCAAAAGAACTTTTTGACTGGTCAAAACAGAAAGGGATAACTCTCTATTATCCAGAAAGAGACAGAGAAAGAAACATAATTAATTATAAATCAGAAAAAGAAAAAATTATTGATAATTTTGAAAAATTAAAAGAATTTTTCATGGATTTGAATACTTATCATATAGTTGATGTATTCAATATTCCGGTGAGTTTCATGCAGACAAAAGAAGATTTGATAGAAATGGCAAAAGCTCATTGTCGGTATCTGAAAAGTCAGAACATTGAATATGCTGAAACCAGATTTGCTCCTCAGTATCACAGACAACAGGGTTTAACTTATAATCAGGTTTTAGGTTATGCACTTGAAGGATTTGAACATGGATTTGAGGAAACTGGTGTAAAAGCTAAATTAATTATTTCTCTTGGAAGAGAAGCAAACGTTGAAAAAACAAAAAAGGTTGTTGAAGCTGTGCTTGACTTTCAGAATGAAATTGCCGGAATTGACCTTGCAACAGAAGAGCGAGGAAATCCTCCTGAAAAACATTATGAAGCTTTTAAACTTACCTTTGATACACCTTTAAAAAGAACAGTTCACGCGGGGGAAATGTGCGAGGAAGAAGAAAATCTTAAAAACATTTATACTTCACTTACTTTGCTTAAAGCTGATGGCTTGGGTCATGCTATTCCGCTTCATAAAAGATATTATGGAAAACATGACCTGTTTGAATTAATACATGAAAGAAATGTCAGAATAGAATCTAATCCTGTAAGTAATCATTTTCTTTTTGGTTATGCTCTGGATTATCATAAACTTGATGTTCTTATTGAAAATAACATTCTGGTTACAGTGAACCCTGATGATCCTGCAATGTGGCCTTATGGTGATTTGTGTCATTCCCTTTATTTTGCAGGTCAGGTTTATGGATGGGATATAATTCCAAAACTTGCTGAAAATTCAATAAAATCAGCCTGGGGATTATCTGAAAAAGAAAAACAGAATTATATTAATAAATTGAAAAATCAGCTTGCGGATTGGTAGAATGATTTATTTCAACAATGCAGCTTCAAGCTATCCAAAACCAGATGAAGTTGCAACAGCAGTTGAAAAAGCTATGAATTTATTTCCAGTTCATGCTTCAAGAGCTTCTTTTTCTCTGAAAATTCCTGATATTGTAAATCAGACAAGAAAATCCATAGCAAAATTATTTAATGTTGAAAATCCTGACAATATAATATTTACATCAGGGGCAACAGAAAGTCTAAATTATGTTATCAGAGGGATTGAGGTTGAAAACTCTCATATTATTACCACAGTGACAGAGCACAATTCAGTTTTGAGACCGCTTTATTATGTTGAAAAAACTGAAATAACTTATCTGTCATGTGATGAAAATGGATATGTAGAGCCCGAAATGTTTCAAAAAAATATTAAGGAAAAAACAAAATTTTTCATAATAAATCACTCTTCAAACGTTACCGGAATTGTTCAGAATATTGAAAAAATATATGAAATCGCTCTTGAAAATGATATTTTACTTATAATAGATTGTGCTCAAAGTGCGGGGAATGTTGAAATAAATATTGAAAAATTCCGAAAAGCAATTTTTATATTTACAGGACATAAATCGCTTTTTGGAATATCAGGAACCGGTGGGTTTTATCTACCTGAACATATCGAGTTAAAACCACTTAAAACAGGTGGAACTGGAATAAAAAGTAATGTTTTACATCAGCCTGAAGGAAGACCGATATTTTATGAATCGGGAACACCAAATATTGTAGGACTGGCAGCTCTCAAAGCAGGAGTAGATTTTATTCTGGAAAATGGAATCCAAAAAATCATCAAAAGAAAAAAAGATATTTATAACAGAATTTTAAGTGAAATTAAAAATAATGATAAAATCAAAATACTGAATCCGACAGAAAATAATACAGGTATTATTAGTATTACCGTAGATGATGATATTGATGAAGTCTGCTGGGGAATTGAGAGAAATTATGAATTAATTTTAAGAACAGGATTGCATTGTTGTCCCCTGATACATAAAGATATTTCAACTTTTCCAGCAGGGACAATAAGAATCAGCCCAGGATTTTTTAATACTGATAAAGAAGTTGAAACTCTTATAGAAGCAATTAATGGAGGTTTTTTATGAAAATTATTGATTATAAAAGACTTGAAGACTGTCATGATGGAACGAGGAAATACGAAGTTCTGCTTGATGGAAAAACTGATGAAAATTTTTTTAAAAAATTTATTCACATGGGTGAATTTATAAAAGACGAAAAATACGGGAAACCATTCTATAAAATAGATAAAAGAGGGGATTTTGCCATAAAAGGATATCCCGGCGACAACATAATAAAAATCTATCTTAATCAACCAGACAAAAAAATAGAAGAATATTTAAAACTTATTGATTAGGAATTTTTATAATAATAAATTCCGAAAAAAATATTTATTAGACTTAATAATCCTAATTTGATGTATCCACCGATAAAAAGAAAAAATGGTATCAGATAAAATTTCTTAACATTTTTTTCTTTGTAAAAAAATGAATATATTGCAAGTTTTATTCTTTTATGAAAATTATAACCCTGATTTTTAAGTTTTTTAATTTTTCTTTTTTTTCTTTTATAAAAAAAATAATCAACTTCTGGTGATTTTCTGTCTATTAAAACTCTCAGACAGAGATTTTGACCGATTATTCCTGAAGTTAAGCTGTTGAATGAGTCTTTAGTTAATAATCTGAAGTCAGCATGGTGAAAAAATACTCTGTTTACAAATATATAGCTTAAAGCATAGAAGAAGGTTGAAAAAAACACATTGGTAAAATTGTCGTATATGCGAATTTTTCTTACTCCACAAACTATTGAATATCCATTTAAATATTTTCTTATCATTTTTTCAATTAATTCAGGTGGGTCCTGTAAATCAAGATCCAGTGTTACTGCAATATCATAATTAAAATTTTGTAATCCAGTGATTAAAGCTTTTTGATGACCAAGATTGTAAGGTAGAAAGATAGTTTTTAAATTTTTATGCTTATTTTCAAGTTTTTTTAATATTTCTGGACTTTTGTCCTGACTGCCATCATCAACAAAACCAATATAACTTTTATTATGAATAAGATTTTTATAAACAAGTTTTTTAATTTCATCTGAAATTTTAATAAAAGCATTCTGAATAAGTTTATGTTCATTATAAACAGGAACAATTACCGCTATTAATGGCTTGAATGAATTTGTTGAGTTAATGTTTTCCATATGGTAAATTATACTATAAAAATAATAAGAACGCGAATGAAACGCGTACAAAATCGCGAGTGAAACGCGAATGAAACGCGTACAAAATCGCGAGTGAAACGCGAATGAAACGCGTGTAACCCTTAAGAGCTGTAACGGGAGAAAACAATAACAGTGGGGAGTTTATATGAAAATTGTAACTTGTGCAATTTTTCGACAAAAAGATAAAATTCTTATTGCCCGAAGAAAAAAAGGGGAAAAACATGAGGGTTTCTGGGAGTTTCCTGGTGGAAAACTTAATCAGAATGAAACTCCTGAAGAATGTCTTAAAAGAGAACTTGAGGAAGAATTTTCAATAAGTGCTGATATAGGTGAGTTTTTTGTTGATTCATTGTATGAATATGATTATGGTAGAATACTTCTCAAAGCATATTTTATTGATGATTATTCAGGTGATTTCAAACTCAGTGTTCATGATAAAATAGTGTGGGAAAAGCCGGAAAATGTTAAAAAATTCCAGCTTCTCCCAGCTGATATTCCTATTTTAAACCTGTTAATTGATTTCTAATTTTTTCAAAATATGCATAATCTCTATTTGAAAGTGCTTTTACTGTATCTTTTGTAAATTCAAAATGGTTTTGATTTAGAGCTCTGGCTAAAGTATAATAATAGTCAGGAATTCCCGGGATTCCAATTTTTTTTCTTACAGTTTCAGTGAAATATCTGTTTGCATTTAAAATGTCTTTGTAACTGACATCTTCTGCTGATTTTTCAAAAAGTTTATAAGAAAATGGGAAATCAGGCCATAATTCCATTGGTATAAGGTATTTTATCGGATATAAAACCATTTTTTCAACATAATCTCTATCTAAGTGTATTCCATATTTTTCAGGATTTTGACCCCATTCTGTCACAGGATAAACACCGCCCGGTAAAATAAGAACTGAATCAAGGTATTCTTTCATTTCGTTTATTCGGTCAAGTGTAATATTCATGCTTTTTTCAGTTTCTTCAGGAAAAGGAAAAATAAAACTTCCGACAGTAAAAATACCTTCACTGTGAGCTCTTTTTATAGTTTCCTTAATTTTTTCATAACTCGTGCCTTTTTTCATTCTTTTAAGACTTTCGTCACATAAAGATTCTACCCCAAAAAATAATGATTCAATCCCAGCTTTTCTCAATAAAGAAAAATCTTCTTCTCTGTTGATATCTATTCTTGAAAAAGAGGAAATATGAATTTTGTCTGAGTTTAACTTCTGATTTATAAATTCCTGAGCAAATTCAGTCAATGAAAGTCTTGGAGGGGTTGAATCACCCATTCTGAATACTCGGGCTTTTTTTTCTCTGATTAATTCACTCATTTCTGAAACTGCTGATTTAATATCTCTTTTTATTATTTTTTTTCCATAATTTCCTGGTCTTACACAGAAAGTACAGTTATTAGGGCAAGCCTGATTTGAAAGAGAAATTTCATACAGGGGAATTTTATAACTGATTTCACTGTATTTATTTTCTGAATAATCGGCAATTGATATGGAATTAGGGTCAACTACCTGACGTGAATTATTTATGATTTTCCCGTCTTTTTTAAAAATCAGATTTGGGATTTTTTCAAAAGGGGTATTTGATGCAAGAAGAGTTGCAGTATTATGTTCAAGTCCGATTATTATACCATCAAGCTCTGGGATAACATTAAGTATTTTTTCTGAAAACCAGTCAACTTTCTGACCTATTCCTATTATCTGAATGTATGGGTTAATATTGTTAAGCTTTCTTGCAAGATCCAGAGAAAATTTAAATCCAGACCCCTGCCATAAATTGAGTAGCACAAGATCAAATTTTTTTTCTGCTATACTGAAAGCTTCTTTTTTTATATATTCATCATAAAAAGGGAAGGATTCATTATAATTTAGATGACCTAATTTTTCCATGTTGGATTTTCCCCATTCCGAAATTGTGCTGAGATTAGTTTTATCCCATATTTCTGCCTGAAATCCAGCTGAATTTATTGTTGAAGCAATCTGTGCCAGTCTGTCGTTTGGGAAAAGACAGGAAATGTCATCGATTTCACCGGAAAAATTGTAAATAAGTATTTTTTTCATTTTAACTTCTCCTTTTTAAGCAATTTTTTCATTATTATTTAAAATTCTGAAAGTTTTGTATTCAGGGTAGTAATTTGCAACTGTCTGTTTTTCTTTTTCATTTAAAGTATATAGAATATTACTTTTTTCTCCAAACATTTTTAAAAATTCATTTTCTGCAAGTTTAGAATTAGTTAAATATTTTATTGATTCAGCTTTGTTTTGAGCTGATTTCTTTGTAGCTGAGTTAAATTTATTTTTAGGAAGTATTCCAAGAATTGAAGGGAAATTATTAACTTTTGAATAACATCTTTCTTCGGTAATAAATTCAAACCCCAAAATTTTTTCATAAAATTTTTTATATTCAGGATTTGCCCCCATAATAAGATAATCAGCTTGATTTTGGGCGCAGTATTCTATTGTTTTTCGACATATCTCCAGAGCATATTTTGAATTATTTTTTTTCAGACTGTCACTGGAAACAAAACAGGAAGCTTCAAACAATTTTTTATTACCTGTTCTTAATAATTTTAATTCAGCTGAAAAAATCTCATCAGAAGGAAGTCCAAATTCAGAATCTTCAATAATTGTAATTGAAGAAAGAATTTCCTCATTCTTTTTTAAAACAAGTAATTTTGTTGTCGGGAGCATATTATAAATTGATACTCTCATTCTACTCTCATTTTTTTCCATAACCCCTATTCTGGTGTAAATATCATGGGCGAGAGTAAAACTTTTTTCGTACTCCATTGGATTTGTAGCAAGTTTTAAAACTAAACTTTCTTTTTCCATAAAACCCTCCTTAAATGAAATATTTAAATTTAATGTTATTAATTGAAATTATAATAAATAAATATGCTAAATTTCAATCTAAATTATTATTGTATAAAATTATTATAGAAAAAAAATGAAAATAAAGGGTTAAAAAACCTGTTGAAATAAAGTGATTTAATAATGTTTTTAAAAAAACTTAGGTATTGAACTCTAAGATGAATAATTGATTTATAATATTATTTAATGTATAATTCAAACCATGGAGAAATAATGATTGATAATGTAAATTTTGATAAAAGAATAAAAATTATTTTTTCAATAACTCTTTTCAGTCTTTTAATGTCAACATTAAGCGTATTCAGTCATTTTTTAAAAGAAAAAAACTGGCAGTTTGGTGCCATGACTGTTGTTTTCCTCTGTGCAGGTTTATTTCTTTTCTTTTCTTTTCTGAATGCAAAAAAACGAAATATTTACAAATCATGGGTTTTAATTTTATATGGGTTTCTTCTTATTTATATAGGGGATGAACTTTTTCTTGCTGCAGGTCCTATTTATCTTACTTTGTCAGAATTTATACTTATAGCATTCTGTGCAGTGATGGCTTTCAGAAATGATATGAAAAAAATATTTTTAACATTGCTTCTTTACAATGCTGTAATATTTTTTGCCAATTTTTATGAACCTTTTGAGCGTGCGGAGTTGTTTTCTGTTGAAATTCTTAAATATTATCAACCTTTTATTACTTTATTTTTTACAGGGGTTTTCTTTTTTATTGTGCTTTTTAACAGGGATACTTCAATTAAAGTGAAAATGCTTCTCAGTTTTACTTTTGTTTCGATAATGCCTCTTGTTGTTTTTTCGTGGATTGTTGAACATGTAACTGGTTATTTTTATTATTATCAGACAGCTTATGCTTTTTTGATAACACTTGTGCTGACTATTATCCTTATTCTGGTTTCTCAGAGCATAGCTCTTTTTATTACAAAACCTTTGAGTCAGCTTACTGAAAAAATGATTGAGACTGCTCATGATGGAAAATTTGTAAATTTTAACATTGAACAGACAAGTAATGAAATGGGAGTTTTAAACACCACTTATAACAGCATGATGAGTAAAATGACAACTCTTATTTCAAATCTTGAAAATGAAGTTGAAGAAAGAAAAAAAATTCAGGAACAGCTTACAAACACTGTTGAAAAACTTACCCAGAGTGAATCAAATTTCCGTTCCATCTCTGAAAATGCAAAAGATTTAATATGGAAAATTGGTAAAGACAGAAAGTTTTATTATGTAAATCCTGCCGCAGAAGAGATGTTTGGGTACAATCAGAAAGAATTTATGAGTTTGAAAATTGAAGATTTATGTACTGAGTCCTCAATGGAATTTCTTAATCTGTTAAGTCAGAAAATTGATTCTCTTGAAAGTATGGGAAATATGATTAATGATCAGTTTTCTTTAAATCTTACATTAGAACAAGTCACAAAAGAAAAAAAACTTTTCTGGGCAGATATTTCTGTAACCGTTAATTTTGATGAAAGAGGATTGGTAAAAGATATAATTGGAATTACAAGAAATTTTGATAACAGAATGAGATATGAAAAAGAAATAAAAGAAATAAACAATGAGTTGCAGAAAGCAAATCAGGAGTTGCAGACTCTTGATCAGATGAAATCCTATCTTCTTTCAAATGTTTCTCATGAACTCAGAAACCCCCTTGCCTCTGTTATGGGTTATACTCAAATGCTTCTTGATGAAATTTCAGGTCCATTATTGCCGAAACAGAGAAATCACCTTAATATAATGTATAAAAATGTTACCCATCTTAACATGCTTATTGAAGATTTGCTCTGTTACTCTCGGCTTTTTCTTAAAAAAGTTTCTCTTGAAGAAGACGTTTTTGATATTGTTGATTTAGGAAACGAAGTTGTTAAAACTCTTAAGCTCAGGGTAGATGAGAAAAAAATTGGACTTAATTTTTCTTTCTCATCTTCAAAACTCGAAGTATATGGTGACAGAAAAAGATTTAAACAGGTTTTTATTAATCTGCTTGATAATGCAATTAAATTTTCTGCAAATTTCAGCGAAATTGATTTCAGTATAAATGAAATAGACAATAATGAAATTGAAGTTTCAATAAAAGATTATGGAGCTGGAATAGATATTGAATTTATTGATGAAATATTTGAAGTGTTCTATCAGATTGATACTTCAACCACAAGACAGAATCAGGGGCTTGGTCTTGGACTTTCAATGGTTAAAAAAATTCTTGATATGCATGGTATTGAAATAAAAGTTGAAAGTCAGAAAAGGAAAGGCAGCAAATTTTACTTCAATGTTAAAAAACATACAGCCTGATAAAAAAATTTTTTTACTGTGGATAATAATTTCGCTTTTTGTATTTGCTTTTATACTGATTTTTAAATTGGTAACAGGAACATATCCTTTATTTTATGTTGTCGATACTTATATTTTTTCAAGAATAGCAGAAGCATTTTCTAAGCTTGATTTTTCAGAAGATGTTTTTTTTGGAATGTCACCAGTTTATCCATTTTTTCTTGCGCCTTTTCATTTAATTTTTGGTAAGATAATCTCATTTTATATTCTGAATATAACTTGTTTGTTTTTTTTAATATTTTTCCTTTATAAAATTTTTATTAAATTTGAAAGAGAAAATAATGCTTTTTTTATTATTTTATTATTTTTAATCAATCCATATATCTTTTTTCTTATAATTTCAGGATTTTCTGAGCTGGCAGCATATACATTTCTTGCATCAGGGATTTATTATATGTTTAAAAAAAAATATATCACATCGTCAGTATTAACATCTATTGCTGTAAGCATAAGACATGAGTTTATTTTTATTCTTCCAGTTTTGTTTTTAATAGAAAGGAAAAATTTTATAAAAAATATATTTATTTATATCGCGGTTATATTATGTTTATATGGATTTATTAACATTCCAACAAGAAATACCTATAATCCTGTACAGACAAAAATAATTGGATTCATGGTTACTTTGAGCGAGTATGTTTTTGAAAATGATAAAGATTTATATCTTGAAAAACTTTATTTTAATTCTGGTGAAATATATGAAAAAGATAAATTTTACAGTGAACTTGAAAGGTTTATTAATGAAAAAGGATGGAAAAGTATTGTATGCAAATATCCATATTATTACTTTTTAAACTTCATTAATCAGTTTATAATGTATTTGAAATTTTCTTTTTATATAATTCCTTTTGCAGGTGTTTTTTTTTGGATAAATAGAAAAAAAATATCTATTTATTTTTTAGCTGCCTTTCTTTCTCCATTTTTTATAATTGCAACCGTTCCGGTAGAAACAAATGAATACAGATATTTTTATTTTTCTCTTATTTTTATGATGTATTTTATGGTGAAAGTATTAAAAGAAAAAAAATATTTGATTATAACTTCAAGTTTTTTGATACTTTTTTCCATTTTTTTTAATGTTCAGACTTTCGGTGAGTTTAAAAATATGAACAATGAAATCCTGGCTGTAAAAGAGGCTGGAATAAATAATAAAAATCTTATAACAGCTAACTCATGGATAGCTTATATCACAGAAAATAAATGGCTTATGGCTCCACCATATATCGATGAGCCTGAAAAGATGAATAATTATTTTTACAATGAAAATGCTCAATATGTTATTTTAGATACTGATTATAAAATGAAGCCTTATCCGATATTTTATGAAAAACTTCCTCAGATGCTTGAAAAAAACAGATATATAAATTTGATAAACTCAAATCCATATATATTTAAAATCAATGCTTCAGAATAAAATCTTTTAAAGCAGATTCGATTATATTCTGTGAAATATAAAAACTCTCATTATGGCTTCCATTAATCACATGAAATGAATTCTGTGAATTATTCTCAATAAGCGAAAAAAGTTTTTTCCCCATATAAAAAGGAATAATTTCATCATCGCTTGAATGAAAAATTAATATTGGAGATGTGACATTTTTTATATAATTGTCTGTTTCAAATTTGAATTTTGCCATTGTTTTAACTGGAAAGAAAGGATAATGATGAGAACCAACTTCTTTTATATTTGTAAAACTGGATTCAAGAATGAGAGCTTTTATATTTTGATTTTGAGCAGTTCTGGCAGCAACAGCTCCGCCGAGAGACCAACCCCATAATATAATATTTGAATGATCAAAATTTTTTACTGATTTAAGAAAGTTCAGGCATAAATTACCATCATGATATAAGTTTTTTTCAGAAATTTTTCCTTTACTGTTTCCGTATCCTCTGTAATCAAAAAGCATTGAAGAAAATCCGAGATTTTTAAAAAATACTGCTCTTTCAATATGATGTGATTTATTTCCTCCATTTCCATTAAAAAATAAAATTACAGGCTTATTATTATCACCTTCGAAAAACCAGCCATTAATATAATTTTCATCATCTATTGATATAGTAATGTTTTCATGAGAGAGTCCGTAATTGGTTGGGGTTAAAGAAAGATTAGAATATGGAAAAAAAATAAGCTTATGCTGAAAAAAATAAAACATGAATACAACGAGAAGAAAAAATGTTACAGCAGACAAAATCAGTATTCTCAGAGTTGCCAGTAAATATATCATTTAAGTATTATAACACAATTCACCGATATTTTAAAAAAAACAGTTTTCAGGAGATTAAATGTTGCCATTGCATACAGATAATAAATTCAGTTTTGAAAAATTTGACCTTGAAGGATTTTCCGTAATTGTCTGGCTTCCACCAGATTATCATTATCACGGAAAGCCTAAATATCCGGTTTTTTTCATGAATGATGGTCAGAACCTTTTTGACAGCTCAACATCATTTTCGGGTGTGGCATGGGAAGCTGATATTACAGCTGAAAAAATGATTAAAAATAATGAAATAGAATCTTTTATAATTGTAGGAATATGTAATCGTGGTGAAAAAAGAATATATGATTATGCTCCTTTTAAAGATAAAAACAGAAACGATGGCGGGGGAGCACACGAATATTTAAAATTTCTCATAGATAAACTTATTCCATTGATAAGACAGAAATACAGGGTTAAAATAAAGCCTGAAAATAATGCAATAGGTGGCAGTTCTCTTGGTGGGCTTTTCTCGTTGTGGGCAGCTTATGAAAATCCTAAAATTTTCGGTAAAGCGGCTGTTATATCTCCAGCTCTCTGGTGGAATGATAATAAAATTATCAATTTAATCAGAGAAAGAAAAGGTATAAAGCTTTGGATAGATATGGGTAAAAAAGAAGGTGAGATTATTCCTGAAATGAACAATCCGACAAAATCTACAAGAATGCTTGTTCAGAAACTTCAACAGCTTGGTTACAGTCCTTCAAGTTTTATATATAAAGAGTATGAAAATGGTGAACATAATGAAAAATCCTGGGCAGAGAGATTTCCAGAAATATTAAAATTTCTTTTTCCTTATAAGGTAAATTGAGAATTCACAATTACTTCAGACAAATTAAAAAACTCCTTTATTTATAGTTATTCTTACGTTATAATTAAATTAAGTTGACAGTATTAATATAATATAAATTCAGGGGGTAAATATGAAAAAGACATTATTAACTCTTTTAATATTTGCATTGTGTTCCTTTAATGTTTTTGCTAAGGCAGACTGGACTGTGCTTGTATATATGATTGCAGACGAAACCACTTATGAGCTGGCTGAAACTGCAATAAATCAAATGGAAACAGT
>JBAZDD010000021.1:0-17662 GCA_041654635.1 Candidatus Muiribacteriota bacterium | reverse complement strand
TTATAGCAGGAGTAATTATTAAATGAAAACCAGAGCAAGCTCGCTAACAGAAAAAATGATTTTCTATTCTGCCGGTGGTGGATTATTATTCATCATGGTAGTTGCAGTTATATTTATTTCTGGTTTTTACAATAAACAGATAGATGATATTAAAAATCAGGAACAAATGTTTAATCAGCAGAAAAATCAACTTGAAGCAGAAATACAGGGACTTGAAATAGAGCTCAAAAGCCTCGATGCTCAATTTGAAAGAAGAGTCAAACTAACTCAGGAAGAAGAAGCAGAATATGAAAGAATAAAAATACAGCTTGAACAGGCTAAAACTTTTCTGCCCCCAGAACATATAAAATCTGAAATTATGAAAAAAATTATTGAAAAAGCCAATCAGGAAAATCTGACAATAATTCATATAGATCAGATAATTGAAAGTGGGATGGAGAAATATGATTTCAAACCTGTTACTTTTGAACTTGTGCTTGAAGGTGATTATTTCAGAGTCAAAGAATTTTTATTTTTTTTAGAACAGCCAATGAAAATAATAGATCTTAAAGATAAAAATATTGAATGGAATGTTCTTCTTAAAATACCATTTCCTCACGGGTTTGGTTATTACAGATTTTCAATGGACCCGGAACAGGATGGCTCTTTTAAACAATACTCTCCAGCTGAATATTCTCAAATTGTTAATGAAAAAACTACAAACACAATTACTGTTGAAATGCAGGATGATTCCCAGGGGAGAAGAGCTGGAGCAGCACCTCAGGAAACTGTTACACAAACAAAGACAGTGTTTGATGAAAGTCTGATGAGAACATTTATATCTCAGTCCAGAGAAAGAATGATTAAAGATCAGGAAACAAGCACACTTAAAGTGAAAGTGCTTGTTAAAACATATTTTGTCAGAGAAGAGTAATAATTAATGGTTTTGAATATCAGGAGTTTTGATAATGGAAGATTTAAAAAAACATAAGTGGCTGATAATAGGTGGACTGGTGGTGGCTATTTTTTTCATAGTTAAAAACTATGTTCTTGGCAAACCAGCTGAAGAGGATCCTTATGCTCAGTATTATCAGCAACAGCAGCAGACGCAGCAGCAGACGGCACCACCCCCACAACAACCTCAGCAAACTCAACAACAGCAGCCTCCAAGACCAGGGGCAACGCCTGGAACAGCGGTTCCCAGACCAGGCGGTGGACAGACTCAGGCTCCTGCAAGATTTGAAAAATATGAAGAAATAATTCCTGAAATATATCTTGATTATACGAGGGAAAAGCTTGTTATTAACAATTACAGGAATTTTTTTGTTGATTTTAAGCTTAGTCCTGAAATGGAAAAAAAAGCTAAAGAAATAATTTTTACTCTAGAAACTGAAATAACAAGATATGAAAATCTTCCGACTCTTTCCTTTAATGCTTCTGAACATGTCAGGACATCAAGGGAATATCTTGTTGAGGCTAAATCTGCTTTTTATAATAAGAATTATCTTAAGTCTGAAATATTTGGTAATAATGGAATGATGGAAATTAAAAAAATCGAAGGTGTTGATCAGGCAATAAGAGGGGAAAGAAGAGGACCAATAATATCTTATTATTACAAAGGTTATATAATCTCAGGGGCTGAAAGAATTGCACTTGTGACAAAAACAACAACTGATTTGGCAGGTAGAGAAAAATCAGAATTGCTAAAGTTGAAAAAATCAGATACAATATTTCTTGGTGGCACTGAAGAATATTTTGTTGAAGAAATTTCAAGAGGGGAACTTCTGATAGTAGATAAATCAAATGAAAGAATCAGAAGAAACATACTTATAGATAGAAAGTTTTAAAAGGATTTTAAAATGGCTGAATTTTTTTATGTAGCTGTCAATAAATCAGGTAGTCAGTTCAGTGGTGTAATTGAAGCTCAGGACATAGAACAGGCAAAAACAAAAATAGAAAGTCAGGGAAATATAGTAAAAAAAATTAAGCCAAATCCAGAACTTACTTTCATGGAATGGCTTAAATCTAAAAAAATTAAAGAAAAAGATGTTTTTCTATTTACTAAATATCTTGGTGTAACTCTTAAAGCTGGTATTCCGGTATTAAAATGTATAGATATTCTGACAGGTCAGGTTGAGAATTACAGATTGCAGAAAAAACTGAAAAAAATTAAATCTGATGTTGAAGGTGGAAAACCACTTGCGGCAGCTTTTTCCCAATATCCTGATGTTTTTCCAAACATGTACACCAGTCTTCTGCATGTTGGTGAAGAGTCAGGTCTTCTTTTCGAAATGGTAGAAAGACTTACTCTGTTTTTTGAAAAATCAGCAGCTTTAAAGAAAAAAGTAAAAAAAGCCATGACTTATCCAATATCAATTATTATAATTGCTGCGGCCATAACAATGTTTCTTCTAATTGTAATAATTCCAAGATTTGAAGAAATGTTTTCAAGTTTCGGTGCTGATCTTCCCATGCTAACCCAGATAGTATTAGGAATTTCAGATTTTGTCCGTTCAAACGGTATTGTAATTTTCATAGGTTTAGGGTTAATGGTTTCGGGAATTAAATATTCAATGAAATATCCTAAAGTCAGAAGAGCCAAAGATGTGTTTTTATTGAAAATACCACTTGTAGGCGAACTTATAATTAAATATGCTGTTGCAGCTTTTACAAGAAATCTTGGAGTAATGCTTCGCTCAGGGCTTCCTATAACCAAAGCTATGAATATTACTGTCAATTCAATTGAAAATGCAGTTATTAAGGAAGAAATGTATCAGGTCAAAGAAGATGTTGAATCTGGTATAAACATAACAGATGCTTTTAAAAAAGCAAAATCAATGCCTAATATGGTTGTTGAGATGATTAACATTGGTGATCAGTCTGGTGTACTTGAAGACATGCTTGGTAATGTAGCTGATTTTTATGAGGATGAAGTTGATACACTGGTTGATGCGGTTACCGGTCTTATTGAACCAATATTCATGGTTTTTCTTGGAATTACAATAGGTACGTTAGTACTTTCAATGTTTCTGCCGATATTTAAAATGTCACAAGCAGTTATGCAGAATACCTAATCGGCAGGAGTGTAAAATATGAATAATTTCACCAGAAGAGGGTTATTTCTTTTATTTTGTCTAATAATTTCTTTAAGTAGTTTTGGTCAGGTAAAAGAAATGAGAGATATTAAAATTTTTGAGAATCCCAACAATGTTGAGTTTCTAATTTCTTTTTCAGACAGCGATTTTGAATATTTTCCGGCAGCTGTTGGAAATCTTCTCAGACTTGATTTTCCTAATACAAGGTTTGTAAAAGGTGAAATATCAGAAAGTATATACCGCGGCACGATTATGTTTTACAGAACTGAATATATTGATAATGAAAAAAACTCTTTGAGAATTTTAATAACTCTTACCGATCCAACACCTGTAAGATATGAAAAAATTGCTTCTTCACTTAAAGTTATTATTCCTAAAACTTCAACATCAGCAATTTCTGAAGCAAGTGTAATGGATGAATCCAGAGCTAGACTTGAAAGAATGAGAGCCCAGATGCTTTTTACAAATGCTTCTGAAGCTATGAGACTTAAAGAGTGGGAAAAAGCACATCAATACTTAAAAGATGCTATAATTCTTGACAGTGCTAATCAGGATATAAAAAATGCTCTAAATATCGTACAGGAAAAAGTTATGGAGCAGAAAGTTCATGATGCAAGACTTAAAGAAGCATTTGAATATTACACTCAGGGGGACTATTTAAGAACAATCGACCTTCTTGTAAGATTTAACGAGCAGAATGGTAAAACTCCTGAATCAACTTATTATCTTGGCAGAGCATATTTTGATGTAAAAGATTATCAGAAAGCAAAACGAGAGTTTGAATTTATTGTAAAAAATTATCCTGCTTTTGAGTTTATAAGCAGCACTCAGCAATTGCTTGAAAGAGCTGATTATTATATAGCCAACGAACTTACTTCAGAAAGCCTTATTGATTTTTCAGCAGAAGGTAAAAGTGTAACAGAAATAGTATCCTCACTTCTTTATGGAACAGGTTACAGATATGAAATAGAAGATGGAATAACAAGGCTTTTGACAGTTGACATTAGAAGAAGAAGTCTTAAAGAAGCGCTTGATATTGTAGCTTCAGCAGGTGGACTTGAGTATAAAATAGAAAATCGAATTGTAAAAATCTCTCAAAAAAGATTACAGGAAAATTTTATCAGCAATCTTGGATTTCAGAACATGCTTCTTGAAGATGTGTTGAATGCAATCGCTGATTTTATGACAATAAATATTATACTTGCTCCTGAAATTGACAGAGCCAAAAGAGTAACATTTTTTATTGAAAATTCTGATATATCAATTGATGAATTTTTTGACCTTATACTGAAATCAAATAATCTTGCCGCAATTAAATACAATGAATCAACTTATTACGTAACAGATATATTGAAAGCAAAAGAAAGTAATTATCAGCATAAATTTCCTCATTTTTTCAATCTTCAGTATATATCACCTGAAGAGGCACTTTTTGCATTAAAAAGTGTTAAACGGTTTAGAGAAATACTGGATTTTGATAATATTTCAGTTTTTGATTTCGATAAAGGTTCAAAAATCCTGAAAAATCAAACAGAATATGTTGAAAAAGCAGACAGAGAAGAAAGATTTAACACAGCTTTAGAAAAACTCTCTGATGAAAATGTTAAAGATATTGAGGCACCTGAAAAAGAAGATTTAGTAAAAAGTCTAATTAATTATCAGTATAATGAGGCAACAAAGTCTGAAACTGTTCAAAACATAGAAACCCAATCCAGTTTTGAAAAACCTGAAAGTGAGGGTGGAGAAATTGATTTGAATTCATACCGAATTAAAATTTCTGATTTGAATGCTTCCACAAGAAAAGTTAAGCAGTTATTTGCTTATGAAACACGCGAAAATTTAGATTTAATTAAAAGTTTTCTTGATAATATTGATAAAAAAAGAAAACAGGTCATGATTGCGCTTAAAGTTATGGAAATTAATTCAAATTACACAGATAACTTAGGAATATCAACACTTTTTGATGGTAATTCCTCAAGTCTAAATGTGTCAAAAATGCGCGACATGACTCAGATTAAACTTGAATCAACACTGAGTTTTCTTGAAGAAAACAAAAACGGAAAACTTATAGCAAGTCCAACAATAAGGGTGCTTGACGGACATTCTGCAAAAATTGATATAATAAAAGAAGTTACAATGAAAACAAGAGAAGCAAAAGAAGTTCAAGTTTCAGGAACTGTGGGCAATAACGTAGCACAGACTGGCGGAACTGACTGGAAAGTTATTGACATATACAAAGAAATTGATTTAGGATTAAAAATGGAAGTTTTACCTGTAATCAACTCTAACGGGGAAATTACTATAAATATTTCTGTTGATGAAACTGCAGAAAGTGGAACAACTCCAGAAGGAATACTTATTATTGCCGCAAGAAAAACAGATACTATGACAAGGTTGAAAAATGGAGAAACAGTGGTAATGGGCGGTCTTATTTCAAGAAAAGAAAGTGTATCAAGAAGAAATGTACCAGTTGTTTCCAGATTGCCACTTGTCGGAAAATTCTTCAGGCAGAGAGAAAGAGTCGATGAATCCAACGAAATGGTAATATTCATGTCTGCATATCTTGTTGATGAAGATGAAGAAATGACTGCTACTGGTGTTAATACTGCAAGTGCTGGAAGTGGGCAGCAGGATAATTTCTCTAATGTTGTTAATGAGTTAAGATACAGACTGGGTAATCAATAATGAAATGAATGAATTTTTAAATAAAGATATTCAATATATTAAAGGGGTCGGGCCTAAAAGGGTCCGACTTTTTAATAAGCTTGAAATATTTAATGCTGGAGATTTGCTCGGGTTTATTCCGACAAGATATGAAGACAGGCGAAGTGTTGTAACAGTTAAAGAAGGTAAGATTGATGAGAACAGTCTTTTTCTTCTAAAAATTACCGATTCAAGACTAATCAGCAAAGGAAAATTTAAAATTCTGAAATTAAGAGCATGTGACACATCAGGCTCTTATATTGATATTGTATATTTTAATCAAACTTATTTGAAGGATAAATTTAAAATAGGAAAAAATTACTATTTTTATGGTAAAAAGAAATTCGATTTTGGAACTTTCAGTCTTAACAGCCCTGATTTTGAAAGTGAAGATGAAAAAAAAACAACAGGTAAACTTTTACCAGTATATAATCTCACAGCTGGATTGACACAGAATGTGATAAGAAACACAATGTCAATTATCCTGGAGCAGGCTGAAAAAGAAAAATTTGATGAAATAATTCCTGATTATATTAAAAAAAAATACAGTATAGATGATTATTTTACCAGTATTAAAAAAGTTCATTTCCCGATAAATGAAGAAGAAATTAATCAAAGCTTGAAAAGTCTTAAATGGAGAGAAATTTTTATTCTTCAGACAGCTTTTGGAATAATTTCTCAAAAGAAAAAAATAAAAAATGGTCTAAGAATTGATTGTTTAAAAAATTTTGAAATATTTCAGAAAAATCTTCCTTTTACCCTCACAAATGCTCAAAAAAAAGTAATTAATGAAATAAGTGATGAATTAAATACAGGTAAAAATATTAATAGATTGCTTCAGGGAGATGTCGGTTCAGGAAAAACTGTTGTGGTTGCTTTTTTTCTAATGTCAGCTTGTATGGCAGGGTTTAAAAGTATAATAATGGCTCCTACTGAGGTTCTTGCAGCTCAGCATTATAATTTTCTTTTAAAGCTTCTTTCGTCTTTTAAAATTGAAGTTGTTTTTTTAAAGGGTGGAAATTATAAAGGTAAAAAGAAAGAGCTTGAAATAATTGAAAGTGAAAAACCAGTTGTGGTTTGTGGAACTCATGCTTTAATTCAAGAGAAAGTGAAATATGGTAAAACAGGAATAATAATAATTGATGAACAGCACAGGTTTGGAGTTAAACAGAGAATGGAACTTGTAAAAAAAACCGACTGCAGTAACATAATTGTTATGAGTGCAACACCTATACCGCGAACTCTGGCTTTAACTGCTTATGGAGATATGGACTATTCAGTTATAGATGAAAAACCTGAGCAGAGAAAGAAAATTAAAACATTTGTAAGAGGCGAAAAATCATTACCTGATATTTTTAAATTTATTAAAGAAAGACTTAAATCTGATGAAAAAGCATTTATAATTACTCCTTTAATAGAAGAATCTGAAAAACTGGATTTAAAGGCAGCTGTTAAAGTTTGGGAGGAGCTCAGAACTACTTTTTTTAAATCTGACGAAACTGGATTACTCCATGGTAGAATGAAGACAAAAGAAAAAGAAGAGGTTATGGAAGAGTTCAGGAATGGTAAAATTAATGTGCTTGTTTCCACAACAGTTGTGGAAGTAGGTGTAGATATAAGTATGGCCACAGTTATAGTAATAAAAAACGCTGAAAGATTTGGACTTGCTCAGCTTCATCAGTTGAGAGGAAGAGTTGGAAGAGGCGACAGACAATCCTACTGTGTTCTGGTTCATTCAGATAATGCAGGAAGACAGTCAGTTGAAAGATTGAAGTTAATGGAAAAAACAGATGATGGATTTGAGTTATCTGAGCATGATTTGAAATTAAGAGGAGCTGGAGAATTTTTTGGTTCCAGACAGCATGGATTTGGAAATTTCAAATTTATAGATGTAGTTAATGACAGGAAAATTATTGAAACCTCAAAAAAAGAGGTCGAAGCAATGTTTAAAATTTATAAATTTGACAATTTGCCTGAAAATATGAAAAATTATGTTGAAAATAATCTGCTGAAAAATTATCAGATTCTGTAACAGAAATTTTGGTTAAAGGAGAACCTGAATGAGAGTTATTTCAGGAGTTTTAAAAGGTAGAAAAATATTTTCTATTGATAATGTAAATACAAGACCACTTACAAATCAAATACAGGAAGCTTTGTTCAATATTATAAGAGATGTTGAAGATGTTGAAATTCTTGAACTTTTTGCAGGATTTGGAATGTTTTCCTGGGAAGCACTTTCAAGAGGAGCAAAGCATAGTACGATGGTGGAAAAAAACTCGAAAATTACAATCAAACTGAGAGAAACTGCAAAAGCTTTTCAAATGGAAAAAAAAGTTAGCATATTAACAAAGGACATATTCAAAGGATTAGGATTTCCAAAGCACAGTTTTGATTTAATATTTGCAGATCCACCTTTCGGTCTTAATCTCTGTCAGCAGACTATTAATCTGGTAATTAAAAACCACTGGCTTAAAGAAAAAGGGATTTTTATAATAAGACATCATTACAAAGAAGAAATAAATACTCCGTTTGAACCCGTCCTGGAAAAAAAATATGGAGATTCTATTGTAAAATTTTTTAAATCAGCAACTTCTTCTGAGGATATATGAAAAATAGAAAATTCATGGTTGGTTTTATTGTTTTTGCCCTGATATTAAATATTTTTCTATTTTTTCCACAGAAAAGAATTTTAAGTTTTAAAACACTCTCAACAACAGCAAATATTACAATTGAAAATGTAAATTTTATCAAATATAAAAAATTGAAAATTGAAATTGAAAAATATTGTGCTGAATTTGAAAGAAAATACTCTGTTTCATATCCGGAAAGTTTAGTGTATAAATTAAATAAACACAAAAAATCTGATTTTACAGATGAAATATTTAAAAATTTGATAATCAGTAGCCTGGAAATGGCTAAACACACTGACGGATTATTTGATATTACAATTCAGCCTTTAATATCACTCTGGGGATTTGATACAATACTTCCTTTAAAACCTGAAAACAAAAGTATAAAAAGAGAACTTGAAAAAGTAGGATATAAAAACATTAAACTGTCAGATAAAAATATTTTTCTTGAAAATAACGCAGAAATTACATTAGGCGGTGTTGGAAAGGGTTTACTCATAGATATTATTTACTCATATTTAAAAGAGTTAACCTCAGAATTTATTGTCGAAATTGGTGGTGATTTGAAGGTGTTTTCAAAAAATCAAACAAGAATTTTTAAAATAGGAATCAAAAACCCTGTATCTAATGGTATGATTGAGATAATTGACCTTAAATCAGGACAGGCAGTTGCAACAAGCGGTAACTATGAACGGTTTTTTGAAGATGAAAACGGAGATATTTTTCATCACATAATTAATCCAGTAACAGGTTATCCAGAAAATAAATATAAACAGGTAACAGTTGTTCATAATAGCTGTATGATGGCTGACATGCTTTCTACCGCATTTTTTTTAATGGATGAAAAAGAAATAAACAATTTAAAAGAAAAATATAAAGCAGATTATGTGAAGCTGATAAAAGCCAGTGAGTAAAGAAAAAACAGTGAGTAAGTTAGTAAGAAAAATCAAAAACATTAAACTGTTAATGGATTATACGAAGCTATTAAGTAACTTGCCGGGTGGTTAGTGTGCGGAGGGCTTCCAAATTGTTAAATTGTTGTTTTTACAATTTCAATTTGGGAAACCGCACCGACACCAGGACCCGGAACACAGAGTATATATTTTCGATAAAATAGTGAAAAAGTTTAATGTTTTTACAAAAGTGGTGAGTGATATTGTTTTTGTTCGATATTTTACAGATAAAACGGGTATGAAACGCGGATGAAGCGGGAATGAACCGGGGTCTGTGCCGCGCCTAAGATTAAGCTTACTTATGCGGCCTGACCCCTCGCTTTACCCAAGAGGTATAAATGTTTAAAAAGCAGGATTTAATTCTATATTTTTTATTGATAATTCTGATATTTTCTGTATATATATTTTCTGAAAATTCAGAAAATATCTCTAAAAAAGTGATAATAAATTATTCAGGTAAAACAGAAACCTATGATATTTCAATTGAAAGAGAGATACAAATACAAAATGCTCTTGTAAAAATAAAAAACAGTAAAGTTAGTATTGTAGAGAATTGCTGTCAGGATAAATTATGTATAAAGATGGGTGAAATTGAAAAAGAAAATGATTTTATATTATGCATACCTGAAAATATTATTATAAAAATTGAAGGTGAGGAAAAAATTGACAGTTATACATGGTAGAAAAATTACAATTGCAGCAATGCTGGCAGGAGTTTCAATAATTTTAAACCTGCTTGATAGAGCACTTATTCCATTTTTTCCATGGTCGAAAATCGGGTTGGCAAATATTGGAGTTTTTGTTGGTATAGAAAAACTTCCCCCGTTATATTCAGCAGGAATAGTTTTTACAAAAATTTTTTTTACAGGTATTTTTACTGGTGTAACAGGACCAGGATTTTTAGCTGCACTTTCTTCAAGTATAATGGCATATTTTATAATGTTTTTTCTCAGGAAATTGAATTTTTCAATTATTCCTGTTAGTATCTGTTCAAGCGTTGGGCATGTTTTTACACAGGCTGTTGTTATTTCATTGATTTTGGGGATAAATTTTCACACTCTTTTTAAAACATTGCTTGTTTTTGGTATAATGAATGGAATAATAACAGGATTTATTGTATTCTGGGTGTTGAGGAGATTAAAAATTGAGTAAAATTATTTTAAAAACAGGTGTGGTCAGAAAACAGCATCCAGGATATGTAGTTGTTTCACCGCTTACAAAAATCAACTCTGAAATTGAAGTTGTATCCAAATGGGATTTAAACAAAGGAGATATTGTAAAGTATGCGTATTTTCTACCCAGACTTTATTTTTATAAATTTGTGGTTAATGTTGTTCCTGTGATTGATTTTGTTTTTTTCTATCTTCTGAGCTTTTATATTGTAAAATTTCATTTGATAGAATATCTTGACAAAATACAGGTAATTACACTTGTTACAAGTATAACCGCTTTTCTTGTATCAAAATTTCTTGCAATATATTTTGACAGAAAAACAACATTGTTTAATGAATACAAACCAGTAGTACTTGCAGTTATGAAAAAGAATAGCCCGGGAGAAACGGGAGAAAAACGCGGATGAAACGCGGATGAAACGGGAATGAATATATATACAGAGTTTGGAAATTCAACTGTTAAATCTCTTTTGACTGAAAATGGTAAAAACACATTTTTTAACTTTTCTGATTTTGAAACCTATAAAAAATGGAGCAATAACTTCAACTGTCAGCAAAAAATTATATTTACGAACGAAAAATATATGGACAGAATTTCAGAATTAAATAATGCCGAAATCATAACCAAAAAATCAATAAAGCACTCAGTTGATTACTGTTATAATATGGATGAACTTGGAATTGACAGGTTGTTACTGGTGGAATATGCCGCCCGGAAAACAGATAAATCTTTTATAATATTCAGTTTTGGAACATGTCTTACCGTAAATATTGTAAAAAATAAAGTATTCAGAGGTGGAGTGATTATTCCTTCAAGTTATGAATTAACAGAGACAATAAGAAGAGTACCTGCTTTAAAAACTATTCTTGATAAAAAGAAAAATAAAACAGATAAATTTAAAGAATTTTCAAGCGCTACATTTGATACTGCTGATTCTGTTGAGACAGGAATTTTTTTAATGTATAAAGGAATTATTGAGACCGTAATTTCTGAAAATATTGATTGCGAAATTATCATAACTGGCGGTTCAGATTATATTCCCTTTGAAATTTTCAGAAGTTTCAGCTTTGATAAAAATATGCTTTTAAAGGCAGTAAAAGAATTATGCTGAAAAAACTTCAGTTTAAAGGAATAACACTTGATAATAATATAATGACAGCTCCTCTCGCAGGTTATACTGACATACCATGGAGAAAAGTGTATCATGATTGTGGTGCTTCTCTTATTTTTACCGAAATGATAAGTGTTGAAGCCTTATCCAGAAATAATCCAAAGACTTTTATCATGTTGTCACAAAAAGAAGGTAAAAGCCACTCTCCATGGTATTGTATTCAGCTTTTTGGAAATAATCTGAACGCTTATCTTAAATCAATAGAAATAATTATTGACAAATTCGGATATCGTTTTATCAATATTAATATGGGTTGTCCTGTAAAAAAAGTACTTAAAGCAAAATCAGGATGTTATTTTTTAGAAAACTCAGATAATGCCTCAAATATTGTGACGGAGATTAAAAAAAATTTTCCTGAAATAATATTAAGTATAAAAACAAGAACAGGTATTTCAAATGATAATTTAAATGGCTCTACTCTTATAAAAAAATGTGTAGATAATGGAGCAGATTTTATAATTCTTCACGGAAGAACTAAAAATCAGGGATTTGGTGGAGAAGTAAGTGTTGAAAAAATTAAAGAAATAAAAAAAGAGTGTGCCGTTCCTCTTATAGCAAATGGAGATATAACAAGCGAAGCGAAAGCTCATGAAATGTTTGAATATACCGGTTGCGATGGTTTGATGATAGGCAGGGGATTATTCTCAGACCCTTTTCTTGTAAAGAAAATTATTTCTGAGAAAGAGAATATTTCAATCCCTGATATTTTTTTAGAAAAAAAATATTTGAAAAACACTTTTGAAAAACACTATAATGAGATGGTAAAATTTTATGGAAGAAATTATGCATATCGATTAATGAAGAAATTTATGCAGTATTATGGTAAACTTTATGACAAAGAGACCAAACATAAAATAACTGTTTCAGAAAGTTATGCCCAATTTGAACAAGGAGCTGGACTTAATCCAGAATAAAAGATGAATTCAAAAAAAGTAAACATACGAAGAATAATGAGAGAGATAGCATTCAAAATTTTATATACACTGGAGTTTTCCGAGGAAATTCCTGTTGAAAATGAATTGAAAGAAGATATTCGAGAACTTTTAAATGAATATCATAAAGGAATTGAGCTCAGAAATACAAATATCAGATTTGCTCTTGATATCATAAATGGTGTATTTAAAAATCGTGAAAAATTTGATTCTTATATTAAAGAATTCAGTGATAATTGGGATTTTGAAAGAATAAGCCAGGTTGAATTAATAATTCTAAGAATTGCATTATACGAATTTCTTGATATGGAAAAAATACCAGCAGTTGTCACAATAAACGAAGCAGTTGAACTATCAAAAAGTTATGGTGATGAAGGTTCTTACAGATTTGTAAATGGAATGCTCAACAGTTTCAAAGTTAGCCAGGGAATTTCAAAATTTTAGGGAGGTAACTTTGCGTAAGGAAAGAGATTTAGTAAGTAAAGTCCTTGTAGAAGAGGGTTTAATATCCAAAGAAAATATGATAAAAAGTCTTGCCGAACATAGAAAAACTGGTGAGGGTCTTGTAAGTATTTTACTTAAAAATAAATGTATTACACAGGAAGCTCTTTTACAGTTTTATGAAAAAAAATTAAAACTTTCCTATGCAAATCTTTCAAATTACCTTATAGACCCGATGGTAGTAAAACATATACCACGAAATATTGCCGAACAGTATAGACTTATAGCAATTCTTAAAGTGAAAAATACTTTGTCAGTGGCAATGGTTGACCCGCTTGATAGTTTTGTAATTGACAGTCTTAAACATATAACAGGTGCTGAAATAAAACCTCTTGTATCCACTGAAAGAGAAATTACTGAAGCTATTGAAAAATATTATGTAATGACAGATGATGGAAAACCTGTTTCAAATGATACTTCTGCTTTAAAATCATACACACAGAAACTTCATGGAATTGAAGATCTTGATATTAAAAATTTTGATTCTGTATCCTTATCTGAAGATGGCGGAGCTCCCGTAATTAAACTTGTTAACCTTATTATGGAAAGAGCGGTTGAATATGAAGCGTCTGATATTCATATTGAGCCTGATGACAAAGTGGTCAGAACAAGATTCAGAATTGATGGCATGCTTCAGGAAGTTATGAGTCTGCCAAAAAAAATGGAAGCTTCAATAGTATCAAGAATAAAAGTTATGTCTAATCTTGATATAGCAGAAAAAAGAGTACCTCAGGATGGAAGAGTTAAAATAAAAACCGGTAACAAAGAACTCGATGTGCGTGTTTCAAGTTTTCCAACAATTCATGGGGAGAAAATCGTTATAAGAATATTGGACAAACAGAGTGAAGTTATTTCTCTTGAAGAACTTGGTTTTTCAAAAGACGTACTTAAATACTTTATGGGGGTTATTGTAAAGCCTAATGGAATAATACTGGTAACTGGTCCTACTGGTTCTGGTAAATCAACCACTCTTTACGCTGCCATGGATAAAATTAATTCTATTGATAAAAATATAGTTACAATTGAAGACCCGGTTGAATATCAGCTTCCACTGATTAATCAGTCTCAGGTTAATCCCAAGGCTGGATTTGATTTTGCAGGAGGATTGCGTTCAATACTGCGTCAGGACCCTGATGTAGTAATGGTGGGAGAAATTCGAGATTATGAAACAGCTGAAATTGCAATCAGAGCAGCCCTTACCGGTCACCTTGTTTTTTCAACAGTTCATACAAATGATGCCCCTGGAGCTGTGACAAGATTGATTGATATGGGTGTTGAGCCTTTTCTTGTGGCTTCATCAGTAATTTGTATGATGGCACAGCGACTTGTCAGAAAAATTTGTCCTCACTGTAAAACATCGGTAAACATAAAAAAAGATGTTTTATCAAAAATATTTTCACTGGCTAAAGTTGAGCCATCTGAAAATCAGAAAATCTATGTAGGAAGAGGGTGTGAACAGTGTAAGTTTTCAGGTTACAAAGGAAGAATAGCAATAAATGAAATAATGCTTCCTAATGAAAAAATTCGAGAGCTTATTGTCCTTAAATCACCTACAAGTGTTATAAAAACTGAGGCGAGAAATGCTGGGATGTTTACTCTCAGAGAAGATGGTTTAAGAAAAGTGCTTGATGGTGTTACAACAATAGAAGAAGTTGTTCGTGTAACACAGATGGATGATGAATAAATGAGCAGTACAAAATTAAAAATCAGATATTCGGAAGTTGATAAGATGGGGAGAGCTTATAATGCCCATTACCTTGTATGGTTTGAGGTAGGAAGAACTGATTTTTTCAGAGAACGCGAAGTAGTTTATAGCGAGCTTGAAAATAAGCATAATCTTTTTCTTCCTGTCAGAGAAGCATATTGCAAGTTTAAATCACCAGTAAGTTATGATGATGACATAGAAATTTTAACTGACTGCAAAATGCTTGATAAAAAGAGAATTAAATTTTCTTATAAAATTATAAATTTAAATACGGAAAAAATCTGTGCATTAGGATTTACTGTTCATGTTTTTATTGAAAGTAATGGTAAAACAGTTTTAATACCAGAATTTATAATAGATAAATTTAATATCGGGGCGTAGCGCAGTTGGCTAGCGCGCCAGTTTCGGGAACTGGAGGCCGGAGGTTCGAGTCCTCTCGCCCCGACCAATAAAAATTCAGGAAAATAGAATGTATTCATCCTCAGTAATTGAAGAACTTGAAGAAATAATTGAAAAAATAACTCCCTTCTGCTGCTGGGAAACAACCAGAGATAAATTGCGGAAACTTGAATTTGAAACACACCCTGAAATATTACAGGTAAAAATCAATAAAGTTTCTGAATTTTCTGAAAGTTATAAAGTTGATAATTTTTTCATGTATCAGTCTGAAGATATTTCAGATTTTATTTCAGACATTCTTGTAAAAGGAAATATTCTTTCAAGCGAAGAAATAAAATCATTTTTTATGCTTTTTAAAAATATAAGAGCATATATAAATTTTTTTAAAAATAAGCCACATTATGAATTGAATAATAAAGAAGCTTTAAATTTCACTCTCTCTGTATATAACGATTTTTATATAAAATATAAATCGTTTTTTTCTGAAAATGGTGATTTGATTGAGGATAAAATACCACATGTTGCTTCTTTAAGTGAAAACATAAGAAAAAAAAGAGAAGAAATTACCAACAGGCTTAACAGTTTTATAAATTCAAACAATGAAATTTTAAGCGATACTTTTTACAAACACATGGAAGGAAGGTATCTTCTTCCTTATTCTCGGGCAAAAGTCACACTTAAAGAACTTGTCATACATGATTTTTCTGATTCGGGACAGACAGTTTATGCAGAACCTATATGGCTTGTTGATATGAATAATTCTCTTCGAGAAAATATTCTTGAAAAGGAAAGACTGATAAAACTATTTTTCAGAGAAATTTCAGAATTTTTATGTAATTACAGAGATGATATTAAATATATTGCAGACTTTTTTTCAGAAGTTGATGAATTATATTCAAAAGGAAGATTCATGGCACAGGGGAAAAGAATTTTTCCTGAAATTTCAAATGAGATTAAGCTTTTTAAATTAAAAAATCCGTTACTTGATTATGAAAAATCAGTTCCTGCCGATGTTTTTTTTCCTGAAAACAAAAATATCTTTCTGGTTTCCGGTCCAAATGCTGGTGGAAAAACTGTGCTTCTGAAAAGTCTTTTTTACACAACTGTGATGGTTCAGATGGCAATACCTGTTTTCTGCGAATGGAATTCAAAAATAAAAATTTTTAATAAAATTTTTGATATTTTTGGAGATGAAAGTTCTATATTAAACTCAATGTCAACTTTTTCCTATCATATGAAAAAACTTGCAGAAGCTATAGAACAATCGGATGAAAACACTTTGATACTGATTGATGAAATAGCCTCAGGAACAGACCCGGATGAGGGCGGAGCGATAGCTGCTTCGATTATGGAACATCTTGCCGAAAAAAACGCAAAAGTTATTGTATCTACACATATTGGAATGCTTAAATATCATTTTTACAAAAAAGAAAATGTTCAGTCGGTTTCTCTGGCTTTTGATACAGAAAAATCAATACCATTATATAAAGTCGAATATAATTCTATTAATTCGAGTTTTGGATTTGAAATTGCAAGAAAAAGTGGAATTTCTGAAGAAATACTTTCTTGCGCCAAAAAATATAAAAATAAATCATCTTATGAAGTGGGAGAATTTCTTAAAGACCTTGCATGCGAAAAAACACGGGTTATTGAGTTGTCTGAAAAACTTGAGGTTGAAATTGAAAATTCAAAAAAAGAAAAAGAAAAATATGAAAATTATTATAAAAAAATTGAAGAAGAAATGCGAATAAAACTAAAAAAAGAATTAGACAGCATTGAGCGGGAGTTCAGTAAATATAGAACACAGGCACTTGATAAGCTTGAAACCCTGAAAACAAGAAAAGATATTGCTTTTTTTAATGAACCAGCACTTGTTTTAAGCAGAAAAAGAAAGAGTATGATTAAAGAAAGTGAAAAAAAGTATGGTGATAAACTTGAATTAAAAGATATTAAAAAAGGCATAAATGTATTTGTAATTTCTTTGAATGATAAAGGTAAAATTGTAGAAATTAAAGAAAACAGGGTTAAAGTTAATATTGACGGAAAAAATATTGAAACAGGCATTGAAGATTTATATCAGATTAAAAATACTCAAACCCCTGCCAGAAAAAAGCATTCAGCAAATATTAAAACCACTAATGTTCAAAATACTGAGCTCAGACTTCTTGGTTTTACAGTCGAAGAAGCACTGGTTGAACTTGAACGTTTTATTGAAAAAGCATTGATGCAAAAATTATCAACATTCCGGGTTGTTCATGGAAAGGGAATTGTCAGAGAACATGTAAAGAAATTTCTTACTCAGAATTCAAAAGTTGAAAGTGCTGTATATGCTGACTATTATTCAGGTCAGGACGGTGTTTCAATAGTAAAATTAAAAATGTAACATAATGTAACTTCAAATATTTTATTTTTTTATTTACA
>JBAZDD010000020.1:0-17970 GCA_041654635.1 Candidatus Muiribacteriota bacterium | reverse complement strand
CTGCTTTTAATTTAAAAGATTTGCTGAAAAACACTGCAAAAACCGTGGCAATTGGTGCATTAATCCGAGAACTTGCCGAACCTTTAAACAAATTTGTTAATGATATGCTTCTAAATCATAATGTTGGTAATCGTGAAACAACAAAAGTTGTTCCAGTTTTTACAGTTGGTGGTCAATCAGCAATAGGTGCTGCTCAGGTTTCGGGCACACCTGAACTTGTGAATTCTGTAAAATCAGTTTTTGCAATTGAAGATGTCATGAATGGAAAATACAGAACTAAAGCATATATTCCAAGCTCTTCTTCTAATCCGCTGAAACTTGACAGGGTTTATGGTGTAGGTGTAACTGCGATAATTGAAGGTTTTTTATAAAAATTTAAACACTTTCAGTATTTTATGCGTCTTATTAGTAAAACGCGGATGAAACGCGTGAGAAACGCGGATAAATCGCGGATGAAACGGGATTAAATCGCGATAAAAACGCGAGAAAACCTTAAAAGCAAAGAACAAAAACAATTAAAAGCTTAATTAGAAAGTGCTGATAACTTAATTTTAAATAGGATGTTTCCATGAGTGACAATGTAAATGATAAAAAAAAATTAAAATATTTAAGCAGACTGCTTCCTTATTTTAAAGAAGAAAAAAGCAAGCTTGTTTTTGCTTGTTCAGGCTCTATAATTGTTACAGCAACCCATCTTGCCAGACCTCTTATTTTAAGATATATAATTGACACTGCAGTTCCAGCTGGTGATACCAGACTGGCAATTAATGCCGCTCTTTTATTTATTGCTGCTTTAATTTTCGGTGGTTTAATTTCATATACTCAGATTGTTAATCTTGCAAAAATGGGTGTAAACATTGTAACAAGAATTAAAAATCAGGTTTTTTCACACATTTTAAGCCAGGATTTAAGTTTTTTTGACAAACATCAGCCTGGCAGATTAATGGCGAGAACCGAATCTGACATTGAAAGACTTAAAAATATTTTTACTCATTCAACCATGGTGATTATACAGAGTATATTAATGCTTGTCGGAATTTTCTTTATTATTTTCAGAGAAGAACCTGTTTTTGGATTTGCTGTAATTATTGCTCTTCCTCCATTTCTTATTATTTCTTATTTTTACATGAAATTTATTATGAAAGTCTGGACTGAAGTTAGAAAGAAAAACAGCTTTCTTTCTGGTTATATAACTGAATATGTTCAGGCTACTCCAATAATTCAGCTTTTTTCAAAAAAGAAAAAGGCAGTTGAAATGCTCATGCATCATTCTTTTGAAAAGTTCAAACATGAAAATAAAGCTATGAAAATTGATTATCTGGTTTTCTGGTCTTTTGTAAATTTTGTTTCAGAAACACTTACAATAATTGCTATTTTTTATTACGGGACAACAAAAATATTCGCTGGGAAAATGAGCGTAGGAAGTCTTGTTATGTACACTGAACTTTTAAGACAATTATTTCAGCCAATAAGAAACCTTATGATGGTTTTATCACAGATTCAGGGTAGTCTTGCAGCCGCTTCAAGAGTATTTGAAATATTAGACACTCCTTCAAAAGTTTATAATAATATTCATAATACTGAAATTCCAAAGCTTAATCACTCAATATCATTTAATAATATCAGTTTTGCATACGACAATGATATTGTTATTGATAATGTCAGTTTTAAAATAGAGAAAGGTGAACATGTTGCAATAATAGGACCTTCAGGTTCAGGAAAAACTACAATTATCAATCTTCTGTTAAGATTTTATGATTTAAAAACTGGTGAAATATTAATTGACAATAAAAATATTGACTCTTACAGAATTGATAATTTAAGAAAAGATATTGGGCTTGTTTTACAAGATGTTTTTCTTTTCCCTGGAACAATTCTTGAAAATTTAAAAGCTTTTAATGGAGATATCCCAGATGAAACTGCTATTGAAGCTGCAAAAAAGCTTGGAGCTCACGAATTAATTTTATCAAAACCAGAAGGATACAATACAATGCTTTCAGAAAAGGGTGGGAATCTTTCAATGGGCGAAAGACAGCTTATTTCTTTTACAAGAGCATTTATTAAAAATCCTGACATTCTAATTTTAGATGAAGCAACTTCCTCAGTTGATGTTATTACAGAAAGTATTTTACAGAAAGCTTTGAAAAAACTTATGGAAAATAGAACTGCAATAATTATTGCTCATAGATTATCAACAATTAAAGAAGCTGACAGAATTTTTGTTTTTGAAAACGGTAAAATTATCGAAACAGGAAATCATGAAGAGTTGTTTAATTTAAATGGATTATATAGAAAATTATATTCTATTCAGGAAGTTAAAAATTAGGAGTTAGTTGTGGAAAAAATTAAAAACAGCAGAATTTACTATTTTAAATGGATTTTAAATATTTACAGAGAACATAAGTTTTTTGTATTTGTACTTTTCCTGCTGACTATTTTTACTACTGCTGTTACCACATTATATCCTCTTGTTTTCAAATTTATTATTGATGCATTAGTTGAAAATCTTGAAATGTTTGAAAGTGGAAAAGCCTCACTGGATATGGCGGTTAAAGAAAGAAACAAACTGCTTCTTGTTCTTTTTGGTTTTGGTATTGGAATGATTTTAACTAATATTTATCCTTATCTTCGCGGAAGAATGAATATGAAGTTGGAAATTACATTAAGAAAAATATATTTTAAATCTATTTTAAATAAATCTTACAGATTTTTTCTTAAATTCAGAACTGGTGATATTGCAACAAGACTTACTGATGATTTATCAACCCATCCACCTGGAATTTCGTGGTTTCTGTGTTCAGGTATTTTCAGAGCTTTCAACTCATCTTTTATAATTCTTTTCTGCATAATTTCAATGATGTTTCTTAATCTGAAGCTTGCTCTTCTTTCAATAATACCAATTCCGCTTATGGTTATGGTTTATTTTAAACTTGAATCAATTGTTGAAGAAAAATTTTCTAATTATCGTGATGCTGTTTCAAAAACAAATGATTTTCTGGAATCAGCTTATTCTGGTATTAAAATAATTAAATCTTTCAATTCTGAAATAAAGCAGAATGTAATTTTTTCTGAAGAATTAGACAGAAGAAAAATTATTGAAACCGAGCTTTTAAAAACTGAAGGCTTATTCTCAATTTATTTTGAATTTATCAATTATGTCTGTCAGCTTCTGGTTCTTCTATTCGGTGGTATAATGGTAATTAAAGGTGAAATTACAATAGGAACATACATCGCTTTTTATTCATATCTTGGAATGATTGTATGGCCTCTTCTTGATATTCCGCATTTCTTCGTAAGAGGAACTCAGGCTTTAGTTACTATTGACAGGCTGGATGAAATAAGTGATTTTGAAAAATCTTATTCTGATGAAAATCAAGGCTCAATAATACTTGGAAAAGCTGACAATGTAACATTTGAAAACGTATGTTTTAACTATGTTGATAATTCTGAAAACAAAACCAGTGATAAGACATTTCACCTTAATAATATTAATTTTTCAGTTAAAAACGGCGAAAAAATTGCTATTGTAGGAAAAATCGGTGCTGGAAAAACAACATTGCTGAATCTTTTAACTGGAATATATCAGCCTACTTCTGGAAATATTCTTATAAATGGAAAAGATATTTCTCTTTTTGATAAAAATTCTTTCAGAGAAAAACTGGGATTTATTCAACAGACACCTACAATTATATCTGAAAATGTTAAAACAAACATAGATTTCTGGAGAAATTCTTCAGATTTTATAATTAAGGAAGCTGCTCAAACTGCTCAATTTTTAGACGAAATTGAAAAACTTCCTCAGAAATTTGATACAACTTTAGGACAGAATGGAATTGGGCTTTCAGGCGGGCAGAAACAGAGGCTTTCAATTGCCAGAGCTTTATGTGGAAACCCGGATATATTAATTATGGATGATGTAACCAGTGCGCTTGATGCTGAAAACGAAATGGAATTCTGGCAGAATCTTCTGGAGAAAAATAAAAACATAACCTGTATTATTGTTACTCACAGATTATCTACAGCAAAAAATGCTGACAGAATATTTGTTTTAAACCACGGTCAAATTGAAGCAACCGGAACTCATGAAGAACTACTCAAAATAAGCAGAACTTATCAGGAGCTTGTAGCATCTTAATCTATTATTCCGTATGAAGCTGCCATTTCCATCAAATAGCTCATGCCTGGTATAAATTCAATAATTTTTCTTATAATACTTATTGGAGGTCTTCCCTTGTTACCTTCAAGAGAAATCATTCCAGCAACATTTTCATCAACACCTTCATCAATATCGCCTTCTGTATGAGATAACTCCATTGTTCTTGTTAATTTAAAGCTTTCTATTGAATTTTTCAAAACATTAAAAGCATTTTTATCATTCAAAATAATTCCGTCAATTTCTAAAGCTATTTCTTTAATATTGTTTAAAATATCCACATCTTCAATTGAATTTTCACCTTTAATTATTGATCTTGCATAAAGACTTATAAGAGTTTTACTCAAAGGACTGAGTGTTTCAGTTTCTCTGGATATTGCACTTCTTTCAAAATAACGAAGCAGCATTTCATCCCAAACAGTGTTTTTAGCAAAATCAGTATAAATATAATGATTTTTATACTCATAACTTTTAGGAACATAAACAGCTAAACCGTTAGAATTTCTAACCTTACTTCCCTGCCATCTTGAGTGAACTACCATATTATTTACAGCTTTCTTAACGTCTTCAGCTTTTCTTTTCAAATCACTGTCAATTGACATTGCACCAACTCTATCCACAAAATGATGTAAATCTTTATAGAAAGGTGCTTCATACTTTTGAGCATAATTAATACCATGCTCAATATTTCTGAATTCTTTGTCCATATTTTGATATATATGTCTTGCAAATCTGTCCACAGCCTGCACTACCTGTGAAGTTTTAGAAAGCTCATAAAAAGCCTGAGTAACAGCTTGCGGTCCCCAGAAACCACTTTGATTTTCATAATATCTCATGTATTCATCAACGATTTTTTTTCCAAAATTAACTGTACTCATTCTTGGATTTTCTGTAATTGCTTTCAAAACATAGTCATAAGGCCAACCATCGCCAGGTTCAACATCCTGAGATGCTACCATATACTGAACATAATCAGCATGCTGAGCTGCCACTTCAATCATCCCCATAAGACAGGCATCGAAAGCTATTATATCAACTTTTCTTCCAAGTTTTCTGTACATACTTTCAGCAGCTTTTTTCATACCAACTGAATCAATATGATTTCCAGACTGTTCATCATGAGAAATACCTTTAACTGCGATTTCTTCTTTTGCTTCCTTCATCCAGCCATCACCATGATTCCAGTAAACAAACATATATCTTCTTGCCGGGAAATTATCTACTGAATAATTAAAAAATTTAACTGCTTCTCTCCAGTCACCCATATCAATTTCACCAAGGACTTTCAGAGGTTTAGTTGTGATTAAATTATTATTTGAACTTTTTTCTACTTTGAAAATTCTTGTATCTGTCCAGTTTCCGTTAGTTGTGTCATAACCATTTGCTCTGTCAAACTGTACTATAATATTAACATCTTTTGTTGAGCCAATTTTTTCCATATCAAGAAAATCTTTTATTCCAAATCTTTCCAAATCATTATCAGCATTAAGAAATACCATAATAGTCCATTCTGACATGGATAAAACAGAAATACTGCTTACCGCAAGAACCAGAATAAAGATTAATAAAAATTTACTTTTCATACTACCCCCGACAAAACATTTTATTTGGTTTAATTATAATTAATTTTCTCCAAATTCACAACGTGTTTTTTTTTGATTAATTCGCAATTCTCTATGCGACTTATCAATGATTTGATTTTCGGTATTGATTTTTATTTTTTTATTTTGTATAATTATTTGTAATTCCAATCAGTCCGGGTGGTGGAATTGGTAGACACGTATGATTCAGGTTCATATGGCAGTACTGCTGTAGGAGTTCAAGTCTCCTCCCGGACACCATTTTTAAAAATCTCGGAGGTATTATGTCAGAACATTTTAATTGTATTTCTTTTGAAAAATTAGTTTCTCTTATTTTTTCAGAATACGAAAATAATAAAACTATTTTAGGTATTCCAGAAAATTTATTTTTTAAACCTGAAAAAAACAGTCCGATTGCTATAAAAAAACATGGAAAACTTCTTGAAACACCTTTTGGAGTGGCAGCAGGTCCTCAAACTCAGATGGCACAGAATATTGTTGCTGCATGGTTGACAGGTTCACGTTTTATTGAGCTGAAAACTGTTCAGACTCTTGATGAAATAAAAGTATCAAAACCTTGTATAGATATAGAGGATGAAGGTTACAACTGTGAATGGTCTCAGGAATTAAGACTTACTGAAGCTTATGATGAATATGTCAAAGCCTGGGTTCTTATTCATGTTTTAAGACATAAACTCGGACATGATAACGGAACTGATGAACTTGGAACAATTTTCAACATGAGTGCTGGTTATAATCTGGAAGGTCTTAAAAAACCAAATGTTCAGAACTTTTTCAAAAATATGTTTGATGCTTCAGAACTGATAATTAAATATAAAAACATTGCTTCAAATTATTATAAACCAAGTGAAAATTTAATAATTCCTTCAAAACTTTCTGATAACATTACTTTATCTACAATGCACGGTTGTCCACCTGCTGAAATTGAAAAAATCGCAATTTATCTTCTGAAAGAGCTTGGATTACATACAACTGTTAAATTCAATCCTACTCTTATTGGTCAGGAAAAACTTAATTATATACTTAACGAAAAGCTCGGGTTTGAAACCCATGTTCCTGATGAAGCTTTTGGTCATGATCCGGTTTATTCTGATGCGATGAATATAATTGCAAATGTTTCAGAAGCTGCTTTTTCATGTGGAAAAGATTTTTCCTTCAAATTGTCCAACACTCTTGAGTCTGTAAATCACAGAGATATTTTCCCTCCTCATGAAAAAATGATGTATATGTCTGGAAGACCACTGCATGTCATAGATGTTAATCTTGCTGACAAAATGAATAATGATTTAAATGGTTATTTTGAAATCTCATTTTCAGGTGGCGCTAATTCTTCAAACGTTGCTTCTCTTCTTTCTTGTAACATAAGACCTATCACTGTTTGTTCTGATTTGCTTAAACCAGGTGGATATATGAGAATGGGTCAGTATATTTCAAACATTGTTAATGAATATAAAAAATTAAACGCTTCAGATATTGATGAGTTTGTATGTAAAACATGGTTTTCAAAATATTTTAATGCTGATAAGTTCAAAAACAAATATGAAGAATTTGAAAACCTGGATAAATTCAGAGAATTAATTTTATCAAGCTCTCTTGATAAAGCTGTAAAAGAATTATTCAGTGAAAAATCTGAGAAAGAACAGAAACAGATTAAATCGAAAATTGTTAAAACCTGTTCAATGCTTAATAATTCAGCTTATGCTCAGGAAGTGCTTGAAAATCCTGTATATAAAAAAGAATTCTGTCATACTAAAAGTTATAAAGGAAACTACACACTTAATTATTTTGATTGTATCAAGGCTCCATGTATGGAAGAATGTCCTGTAAGTCAGAATGTTCCAGAATATATGAGACAGGTTGCTTCTGAAAATTTTGATAATGCTGCAAAAGTTGTTTTTGATGATAATATTCTTGCAAATATTGCTGGAAGAGTTTGTGATCACAAATGTACAGAAAAATGTGTAAGAACTCATTATGAAACTCCTCTTCAGATTAGAGAAATAAAAAGATTTATTACTGAAAATTCCAAATCTGAAAATGTTTCATCATCGAGCCATAAAAATAAAAAAGCTGCCATTATCGGTGGCGGTCCTGCAGGATTAACCTGCGCTTATTATTTAGCATCAAATGGTGTGGAAGTAACTTTGTATGAAGAAAAAGAAAAAGTTGGTGGAATGGCAAGTTATGCAATCCCTTCTTTCAGACTTCCTGCAACAAATATTCAGATTGATTCTGATAAAATTAAAAAAATGGGTGTGAAAATAATAAATGGTCATAAAGTCACTAAAGAAGAATTTTTAAAGTTAAAAAATGAATTTAATTTTGTTTTTATTGGTGCTGGTGCTCAGAAAGGTATGAATATTGGAGTTGAAGGGGAAAATTCAGAAGGTGTTACAGATGCTTTAGTTTTTCTTAAAAAACTGAGAGAAGGTAAAAGAGATTTCAACGTTAAAAATATTCTTGTAATTGGTGGTGGAAATTCAGCTTGTGATGTTGCAAGAGCTGCATGGAGGCTTTCTGATGATACAAATGTTACAATAGTTTACAGAAGAACTAAAAAAGAAATGCCTGCTGATACAGAAGAAATTGAAGCTCTGCTTGAAGAAGGCATTAAAATTGTTGAACTTGCGGCTCCAAAATCTGTTAAAACTGAAAATGGAAAAGTTTCTGCTTTGACCTGTCAGAAAATGAAACTTGGTGAAAAAGACTCCAGTGGTCGAAGACGACCTGTTCCAGTTGAAGGTTCTGAATTTGATATTCCAGCTGACCTTATTGTAAGCGCAATTGGACAGAAAACTGTGCTTGATTTTATTGAAGGTTCTGATATTAAACTTACTTCCTGGAATACTATTGAGGTTGACCCGAAAACTCAGCAGACTTCTGTTTCAAACGTATATGCTGGTGGTGATGTTGTAAGAGGTGCGATGACTTTAATTAAAGCTTCAGGTGACGGCAAAAGAGCGGCTTTATCAATGCTTGATATTAAACCTGTTAAAAAATCTGTCAATATGGTTGATAAAAAAAATTATATTGAAGCTCTTACCAAAAAAGCCAATATTCAATTTGCTTTAAAACCAGAAGAAGTTGAAATTGATAAAAGAAAAAATTTTGATGAAGTATGCTCAACTTTTGATAAAAATCAGGCTGTAAAAGAAGCAAAACGATGTCTGTCCTGTGATGAATTCTGTTCTATCTGCGCTACAGTTTGTCCTAACAGAGCAAATATTACATATTTTACAAAACAAGTTTCTATTCCTCAGAGTTTTAAAATTGTCGATGATGAAATTATTTTTTCAAAACATGATTTTTCTGTAAATCAGCCAAGTCAGATAATTAATATCGGGGATTTCTGTAATGAATGTGGAAACTGTGAAACTTTCTGTCCTTCTAAAAATGCTCCATATAAAAATAAACCTACTTTCTATCTTACAGAAAAATCCTTTAATGAGCATAGCGAAGACTGCTTCATGTTTACTGAAAAAGGCGGAAAAAAACTTTTATATGGCAGAAAAAATGGTTTTGTTCATGAATTATGGAAAGAAGAAAATGGTTTTTATAATTATAAAGGTGAATTTTTCACAGCTAAATTTGATTTAGAAAACACAGAATTTGTTGAAATTGATCTTTTATCGACTGAATATAAGGATTATTCAACAGAAATGCTTTTTAACATGATAGTTTTGTATCAAGTTGAACTTTAATACTCACTAAGGGGTCAAGTCTCAACATTACGACATTTTTACAAATGTTCGAATGATCGAGAGCTTGACCCCGGGTCACTTATTAACTGCTTTTAATAGTTTCTCTTGTGGCATCAATTATCTGCTTATAACCTGTACATCTGCAAAGATTTCCAGCTATTGCATCTTTAATTTCATCATCTGTTGGATTTGGATTTTTATCCATTAATGCTTTTATACTCATAAGCATTCCAGGAGTACAGAAACCACACTGAACTGCTCCATGTTTTAAAAAATTTTTCTGCAACAAAGAAAGTTCTCCATTTTCTTCAAGTCCTTCAACAGTGATAATATTTTTTCCATTTATCTGACCTGCAAGCACCATACAGGAATTAACAGCCTCACCATTTATTATCACCGTACAAGCTCCACATTCGCCAACACTGCAACCTTCTTTTGTACCTGTGAGTCTTAAATCATCTCTGAGTACATCAAGCAGTCTTTTATTTGTATCTGTTTTTATATCATAATGTTTTCCATTTACATTAAATTTTATATGAATAAGCATAATTCCCCCTTAATTATTTTAAATTAACTCCAAACATTTTACATAAAGCGCCATAAGCCATTTTTTCAAGCACAGGCTGTTTATATGGGGTTGACCATCTCTGCCCCACTTCATCAAAAACATCCTGAGATATTATTTCAGCAGCTTTTTTTAATATTTCTTTTTCTGGCTCTTTTCCATTTAAAAATTCTTCAGCTTTTGTAATTCTTCTGAATTTAGATAAAACAGCGCCTGGAACTATTCTGATATTTTTAATTGAATTGTTTTCAATATCACAAACACCACATACAGAAATTCTTGTAATACTCAGAGCATTTCTTCTTCCAAGTTTGTCAAATACAGATTTCTGATTCGAAAACGCTGTTTTTTTTATTATTATTGAAGCAAGAATTTCATCTTTTTTTATTACTGTTTTATATGGACCTTTTACAAAATCAGTAATTTTAACTGTTCTTTCTTCCCCATGGTCTTTTACCAGAAGAAGTTCAGCATCATAAGCTGTTAATGCAGGTATTGTATCAGCACTTGGTGATGCATTTACAACATTGCCACCTATTGTACCAACGTTTCTTGTCTGAAGACAACCGACAGAAGAGCATGCCTGACTAAGCGCTGGAAAATATTTTTTAATTATTTCATTCTGAGCGATTTCACTGTGTGTACAGCATGCCCCAATATCAATATAATCACCTTCATCATCAATTCCTTTAAGTTCTTTCAAATTAGTTATATCAACAACTTTATCCATAAATTCTCCTAATTTTGGAGAATTTTTTCTTAATTCAATTACAAGGTCTGTTCCACCAGCTAAAATTTTCAATGTATGTTTTTGTTTTCTTACAAATTCAAGGGTTTCTCCTAATCTGTTAAACTGGAAAAAATCAAATTCTCTCATGCTTCACTCCCCCTTTTTGAGGTTCTTTTTAACTGTTTTCCTACCACAATTGTTTCTAAATCAAGTGGAAGTTTATAATATCTTTTTCCGGTTGCAAAACTCACTGCATTGTTTATTGCAGCAGAAAGCAATTCAAGTGTAGGCTCACCAAGACTTTTTGCTCCCCATGGACCGTATTTATCGTTGTTTTCAATTATATATGGTTTAATTTCACCAATATCTTTTACTGTCGGAATAAAATATTCATCAAGATTTGTATTTTTAATTTTTCCGTCCTGAACATCAACTTCTTCAAATATTGAATAACCTATTCCCTGAACAACCCCACCATATATCTGACCTAAACTCCCCTGATAATTAATTGCATTACCAAGGTCGTGAGCTGCATGAACACAGTCAACTGAAATTTTACCTGTAAAAGTATCAACTGTTATTTCAGCAAGTTGCGAGCCATAAACATAGGTAAAATACGCTGGTCCCTGACCTTTTTCTTCATCCCAGTGAACATCAGGAGCTTTAAACCATCCATAGGATGACATGTTAATTCCGGCAAAATAAGCGGCCGATACTGCTTCTTCAAAAGTAATTTCTATATTTTTTTCTCTGTTTATAACTTTTCCGTTTTCATATACTATATTTTCAATTTTATCTGCTTTTAATTTTTCTTTTACTGTTTCAGAAATTCTGTCTCTTATAATTTCTGCTGCATTTTTTACTGCTGAGCCTCCCATCAATGTTGAACGTGAAGCTACTGTTGGTCCACCATCTGCCATAACTGAAGTATCCTGTGATATATAATTAAATTTATCAAGATTAACTCCAAAAACATCCCCTGCAATTTTACAGAATGTTGTCTTTAAACCCTGACCATTTTCTGCAAGCCCTGCAAGCACATATATTGAACCATCCTGCTGAACAGAAACCATTGCTCCTGTTGCATCTGTTCCTTCTGCACCAAGTGAACATCCTCTGTATGAGCAGGCAAATCCTATTCCTTTTTTAAATCTTTCAGAATTGCTGTTGTATTTTTTAAATTCTTCTTTTCTGCTTAAATAATCTGAACTTTCAATTACAGTATTTACAACCTGTTCAAGAGAAACTTTATGGTCAACAAGATGCTGTCCTGAAGCTGTAATTGAACCTTGTTTAAAAGAATTAATTCTTCTGAATTCAAGACCATCCATTCCCATTATTTCAGCAAGCTCATCCATAAGACTTTCCTGAGCAAATACAATCTGAGGTGAACCAAATCCTCTGAATGCTCCAGTGTATGGATTGTTAGTTGCTACACCATATATATCTGTTCTAACGTTTTCAACTTCATAAGGTCCAGTTGCCTGAACAACCGAACGCCATGTTACAAATGGGGTCATTGAAATATAAGCCCCTGCATCTGCAAATATTTCAATTTTCATAGCTTTAAGTTTGCCTTCTTCAGTTAATCCAACTTTATATTTCATTTTATATGGATGTCTTTTATAAGTATCTATCATTGATTCTTCGCGAGTGTAGGTTATTTTTACAGGTCTGTCTATTTTTTTTGCCATAACTGCTGCTCTGCACGCAAGCACTGACATTGAATCATCCTTACCACCAAATGAACCACCAAGATTTGCCTGAATAATTTTTACTTTATTTAAATTTGTCCCCATTATTCTTGCAACACTTCTTCTTGTAGAATACGGATTCTGAAATGAACCATATATTACATAAGAATCTTTTGCTTCATCAGGCATTGCAATTACACATTCAGGTTCAATATAAGCATGTTCGTGAAACTGTGTTTCATATTCTCTCTCAATAACTTTAAAACAACTATCCCAGCAATTTTCAACATCACCTTTAATCAGAGGATAATGGGTTACAATATTGTCTTCGAAACCTTCTTTTAAAACTGGGGCTTCCTTTTTTAAAGCTTCTTCCATGGAAAAAACTGGTGTTAATTCTTCATATTCAACTTCAATCAGTTCAAGTGCCTGCTCGGCTATGCTTTCTTTTACAGCTGCTACAACTGCAACTGCATCACCATAATATAATACTTTGTCATCAGCAAGCGGGAATTGATCCATTTTTACCACACCCATTTTCTTATCACCTGGGGTATCTTTTGCTGTTACAACATCTAAAACCCCTTCAAGTTTTAATGCTTTATCAAATTTAATGGATTTTATTTTTGCATGAGCATGTTCGCTTCTTTTGATTTTTGCATAAACCATTCTGTCAAAATATAGGTCAGCTGCGTATTTTGCTTTACCACAGACTTTTTCATATCCATCAACCCGGATAAATTCCATTTATATACCTCCAAAAAAATATTAATCATTTTAAGAAGAGTTATTTTAACACAAATTTTATAATAAGTGAAGATCGCTGAAAGAAAAAAGTGAGTTTCAAGAGTTGAAAGTTGAGAATTGCTGGTTTAACTGCACCAATTCTCAATTTAAATGAAAATCCTTTAGGGGTCTGGCCTTTCAACTTTACTAATTCGTAAAGTTTAACGGCGCAAACCCCGTCCAGAACAGGATTTTCTTTAATTTTCATTGAGAATTTCTGGTTTAACTGTTTTTTTATTTATTTTTATTACTTTTTATGTTATAATTAACTTAAAATTTGGTGTTAGTCATTTTTTTAAGGGGGAATAAATGAAAATAAAAATCACAATAGTAATAATGTTGATTGGCTCATTATGTGTTTTCGCTTCAGATTTTCAAACTAACCTGGAAAATTATATGGAATATTACAAAACTCTTAATTATTTTTCAGATAAAGCGTTTAATTTAGAAGAACAGAACACTCCAGAATATTTTGAAATTTACTATTCGGCGCATTTTGTAAAAAACAAACTTGAAGAAGTTGAAGTTCCTATTTTTGAAGAAATTGAAAATAATCCTGTTGAAACTCTGAGAACTTTTAAAAATTCTTTACAAAAACGCTCAGGTGGATTTCATCAGACAATTTTCAAAGAAATGATTAATAAAAATATTGAAATTTTACTTGATAAAGGTGAAGTTGAAGTAATAAACGAAATGAGTGATTTTATGCTCAATTTAAATTCAACTTTCAGAAGTGAACTCAATTTAATTTTTTCCCCTTCTGAAAAAGTTTTGAATGAAATAAACGAAAATTTTGCTGTTGAAAATTACGAAACTGAAACAACAAGAGGTGAAAGAAATAATTATTCAAGTTTTTTCAGCATAGTAATGACTGGAACAAACAAAAATGTTCCTTTTCTTTCTCAGAAAGATAATTTTTTGAAACCTGGTGAAATTCTTATAACTTTTGATGATGGTCCAACAAATATTGGAGACAGAACTCTTGATGTTACTAATACAATGATAAATTATAATTATCCTGGAATATTTTTTGTTTTAGGAAGTAAAATAGGTAACAGTACAAGACACCTTATTGAAAAACAGGCTAAAATCTGTGACGTTTCAATTCATGGCTGGAATCACTTTGCATCTGACGGCAACCCTTTTACAGCAATGAGCCTGAATCAGGCTTTGAGTGATATTGGAAGAACTTACAATTCAATAAGAGGTATAACTGGCAAAAACCCAGGATTCTTCAGAGCGCCATACGGTATAATTACAACTTCTGGAGTTAACAGAATTGTAAACGAATACAATCTTGTTCCACTTGGTTGGACTATTGACAGCCTTGACTGGTCAACCAAAGATCCAAATGAACTTTTTAATAAAATGACTCAGATGATTTCAAAAAGAGGCAAAGGTATTCTTCTTATGCATGATATTCATGAACAATCAAGAGTGTCGTTTATCAGACTTGCTGACTGGTTGAAAAAAAATGGTTATACCATAGTTAATCCTGATGTTTTAACTAAAGCGTTTTTTGGAAATAATCATGTTTCAAACCCCGTGCCTGTTGATAATTCAAACCCGAACATAAGAAGTATAATTGTAAGTAAAGCAAATGTAAGAACAGGGCCCGGAACTGACAACTCTATTCTCGGGGCTTTTGATTACGGCACACAGGTTGAGATTTTAGAAAAAGTTTCTGACTGGTATAAAATCAAAATAATATCCACTGGACAGATTGGTTATATTTTTGGCGATTTAATAAATTAATTTTGATTATGTTATTAATAAAATGGACTGGGTTTACATACAGTCCATTTTTAATTTTTAAAAGGAGTGTAAATGAATAAAAAAATTATTTTGCTTTTTGTGATAGTGTTTTCAATCATTTCATACGCTGAGGTTTTCGGAGTAATTTTCAACTCCACCGGAACTGGAGATAATTCATTTAACAGTCTTGTTTACAAAGGTATAAACAATTTCATCGCAAGAAACCGTAATTTTTCATATATAACATACATTCATTCTGAAAATAATTTGAATTATTATATTGATAAATTTGTCGATAATGGAATAAATAAAATATTTCTTGTTGGTTCACAATATAGTTCTTTAATTGAAAATATTTCCCAACAAAATAAATACAGAAATACTAATTTTTATATTATTGATGCTAATGATATAAGTAAATCAGAAAATATTTCTTCACTTATTTTCAATGAGTTTTACGTTTCATTTCGCGCCGGAGTTTCAGCTGCAACTGATTTTGAAAAAATAGCTTTTATTGGAATTGAAAATATTCCTGCCATTGAACGCTTCAGAAAAGGATTTGAATCTGGTCTGAAAACTGTTAATAAAAAAATTGATTATTACAAATTTTACGTCAATCTTGAAGAAAATAATCAGGATGAAATACTTTCAATAGGGAAAAAAATATTTGATACTTATGATATTGTTTTTACGGTTGCCGGTGTTTTTAATCAGACTTTTGAAAAAGCTGCAATTTTAAGAGGGAAAAAAATAATTATAACTGACAGACACTTAAATTACCGTGATTCAAAAGCTATTTATGGCTCAGTGGCAAAAAATATGGATTATGCTACTGAAGATTTTTTATATCAGAATTTAGTTCAGAAAAGAAACAGAGATATTATTTCAGGTATTAACTCTCCATATCTAAAGTGGGATGAATCGTCATCAGTTTCACTTGATGCACAACTCAAATCCAGACTTGAATATTTTCTGTTTTTTAAAATGATTAAATGAAATTTGCAGCAATAATTATCGCTGGTGGCTTTTCTAAACGATTCGGCAGTTTTAAACCTGTTGCAGAATATAATAACAAAAAATTTATAAATTCTATAGTTGAAAAATTAGATCCAGTGTGTGAAAAAATTATAATCGTTACAGGATTTAATAATATTTATTTTGAAAAATATCTTCAGGCTGAGTTTTTAAATAATTCTAAAATTAAATGGAGTTATAACTTTGAATATGAAAAAGGTATGATTTCTTCAATTCTTCACGGCTTGAAAACTTTAAACGTTTATGGGGAAAAATACTGTGTGTTTTTTCAGCCTGTCGATATTCCACATGTAAATGAACTTACATATAAATCCCTTGCAGACTATGCTGCTTTAAACACAAACTTTGAAATTATTAAACCTTCTTATAACTTTAAAGGTGGGCATCCTGTTATTTTTCACAATAATATTATAAATAATATAATAAGCTTAATAGAAAATAGTCCTGATTTCACTTTAAGAGATGTTTTGAAAAACTTTAAAACTTCATATTTTTCAACAGATGATAAAGCTGTTATCGAAGATTTTGACTATCCTCCTCCAAATTTTCAATAACTTCAAAAACATGTTCATATTTCTCAATAAGATTTTTTAACACTTCTGTTTTCCCAAGATTTCTAAAAAACAAAAAAGTATTGATTAAATAAGGTCTGTAAATATTTACAAAAACTTTTCTATAGTTTTCATGTTTGATTTTTGAATAAAAATAATCAAACTGGTCAAGCATTTTATTGAAAAACTCTTCAGCAAGTTCGAGATTACCTAAATGATTCTGACTTTCTGCAGCAATAATAAATATTTTTAACCAGAATTCATCATATTTCTTTTTATCATAATATTTTTCAAAACATTCAGAAAAAACATTAAATGCTTTTAAATAATTTTTATTACCATAAGAATAAAAACTTTTAATCAGATATTTTTCAGGACTTTCTTCATCAATTTTTTCGAGAAGATTATCAAGTTTATCATACAAACCAAGATTTATGAGAGCGTAAGCGTATCGAATAATAATTTCTTCAAAATACTCATCTTTTTTTAATGATGACATATTTTTTTCGATTATTTTTACATATTCTAACGATTTGTTATTATTTTCATAAGAATAAATATAAGCTTTGATAGTATTAAAATATGTGTTCATTAAAATAGTATCGCTCATTGCAGACTGATATTTATCAAGTAGTTTTTCAGCAACAGCAAAGTCCCTCATATAAAATGCAGCCAGTTCAATCTGCTGAATGTAAATCTTAGGAAGAATATTAATATCGCCATATTTTCCAACAGCACATACAGCTCTTCCAAGTTCATCCATTGCACTTTCATACTCCTGGACAAATATATAATAGAGGTGCTTACGCAAATGATAAAAAGGGAGTATTTCTTTTTTATTTTCAGCATTGATATAATTTAAAAGAAGTTCAAGGTTTGAGATATATCTGTCAATATTTCCTTCTTTAAAATCAAGCAAAATTTCAATTATTGTATATATTATTTTTTCATTATTTTTATCAATAGAAAGATATATATCTTTCAAATTTTCATAATCTTTTTTTTCATAGAGCTCGACAACATGATGGAATAAGCTGTTCATAATTACCTCAATTTTGAATTTCAAATCAATTATTTTATTTTTTTTAATAATTTTTTTGCTTTTATATAATTGGGTTCTCTTTCTAAAATATCATTTAAAATTACTTCGGCTTTTTTTAACTTGTTTTTTGTAAAATAAATATAAGCTCGATAATAATCATTTTTTAATTCAAGTTCGTATTTTTCAGCTTCAAGAGACTCTTTCTGATTAATAAGAAATTTATTCTGATAATTTAGCTGTGATATATTTTCAGATTTTTGTTTATAAAGATCAACATTTTCACTTTTTGCAGATATTTCCTTTAAATCCTGTTTTAATTTTGTGACAAGGGTTTCAGTATGTGAAAGTTTTCCTTCA